>JAUWSD010000193.1 GCA_030610225.1 Chloroflexota bacterium | reverse complement strand
ATGGTGATTTCCCCGCAGTTGAAAACATCAGTTTCGCTGTGGAGAAGGGCGAAATTTTTGGTTTACTTGGTCCAAATGGAGCTGGAAAGACCAGCACGCTTGAGTCTTTGGAAGGTTTACGCTCCCCAAGCAAGGGGAGCTTAACCGTTGCCGGGGTAGATCCATCTAAAGATACCCGCAGGTTGCGAAATATCATTGGAGTTCAGCTTCAATCTGCAGGCTTGCCAGACAATATCACGCCCAAAGAAGCCATGCGTTTCTTTTGCGCCTATCATGAAGTTGAGCCAGATATTGCTCTGCTAAAACGGTTGGGGCTGGGCGAAAAGCTGGACACACAATTCCATCAATTATCCACTGGTCAACAACGCCGTCTCGCCCTCGCCCTGGCAATCGCACACAAACCGGAAGTCCTCTTCCTGGATGAGCCTACAGCAGGACTTGATGTCAATTCACGCGTTGAACTGCATAAGCTGATGCAGGAATTGAAATCTGATGGTGCAACCATCATCATGGCTACACACGATATGGCTGAGGCTGAAGAAAACTGCGACAGACTGGCCATCCTGTTGAATGGTCAGATCGAAACTATTGGCACCCCGATGGAAATCACATCCACTGGTGCTGGTTTAACGAAAATTTCTGTCAGAACAGAGTCGTCCAGCTTAGGTAAAGATGCACCTGACTTCAAAGCTGTTGAACAAAAACAAATAAAAAAAGAATATCATATCTATTTCAGCACCAACATCAGCCATACGCTGACAGAAGTGATCACCTATATTGAAAACAATGATGACATCCTGATCGACCTTAGAGTTGAACGACCATCACTGGAAGACCGTTTCATCGAGATCACAGAGAATGGAGAAAACAAATGAAAGCTTTCTTCCAGCATTTCATGTTTGAATTCAGAACAGGGATCAGAAACAAACAGCTTCTGATGATGAATTATCTCTTTCCGCTGGCCTTCTTCCTGATGATGGGATTTGTGATGCCAGCCATCAATCCCCCCTTCAAAGAAATTCTTCTTCCCTCAATGGTGACATTCACGATCATCTTTTCAGCAGTGCTGGGCATTCCAGACCCGCTGGTTAGCGCACGGGAAAAAGGTATTTTCCGAAGTTACAAGATCAACGGGATCCCGTCGATATCGATCCTGGCGATCCCGATCATCTCATCTATTATGCATATGTTGATCGTTACCGGTATCATCACCCTGTTCACTGCTTTTGTTTTCAAAGCACCCATGCCCTCAAATTGGCTGAATTATTTCTTAATGATCCTGACCGGGTCTCTGGCTGCCTCTACTCTGGCTGTGCTGATCGGTGTGATCTCCCCAAACACCCGCTTGACGGTTATGTATTCCCAGGTGATCTTCATCCCATCAATGCTGGTTGGCGGTGTAATGATGCCGTACAGTGTTCTGCCTGAATCGGTTGGAATGTTTGCTAAGATCTTCCCAACAACCCATGTCATGAACATCTTAAACAGCCTGGCGATGGGACTTAACGCAGATTTCAGCCCAGCAGCTTCAATTCTCACTCTCCTGTCTGGGGCAGTAATAGCTTTTCTTCTATCTATATTGCTCTTCAGCTGGGACAGTAAGAACTCCACCAGAAAGGCCCACCCTGCTTTAGCGGCCCTCGTGTTCCTGCCATATGTCCTTTTTATATTGATGGTCTAAAAAATTAGAACGCATATAAATAAAAATCCCGCTTGCGCGGGATTTTTTTTAATTTCTGATTTTGTGAGAGAGAGTGTGTGAATTCCTATTTTACTGCGGCCTTTTTTATTACAGCGCTGAAAGCGTCAGCGTCTCTAACTGCCAGGTCAGCTAACATTTTTCGATTGATCATAATGTTGTTAACTTTCATGCCATAGATAAACTTGCTGTAAGTTGTGCCGTTCAATCGTGCACCTGCATTGATTCTGGTGATCCACAATCTGCGCAGGTCGCGTTTTCGATTTTTGCGGTCTCTGTATGCGTACCAGAGGCTCTTCAGCATTGCTTCGTTTGCTCTGCGGAAAAGTTTGGAACGCGTACCGTACTGTCCCTTTGTCAGCTTCAGCACTTTCTTATGTCGTCTTCGGCGGGTAATACCTGTTCTTACTCTTGCCATTTTAAACCTCCTGCGATCCCCAGGGCGCCAGCGGACTTGCTTGGTCTGAATTTCAAGTTATTACCTGAAGCTCAGCCGCCGCCTGTTTTACACCCAGCAGTCGCATCTCGATTACAAACCTATTTCGTTGTCCTTGCGGTTGGGTTTGCTTTGTACTTGTTCATATAAGGTGCCAACCGCTTAATGCGCTTAACATAACCTTTGCCCAATACTGGAACCATTTTGGAAAGTTGTGACTTCGCGCGCTTGGATCTGCGTCGTCGGAAGTGACTCTTTCCGCCTTTTGTGCGAACGATCTTTCCAGTACCTGTGGTTCTGAAACGTTTCGCTGTTCCCTTATGGGTTTTCAATTTGTATTTCTTTGCTTTCTTTGCCATTATTAGTGCCTCTCACACAAATTCCGCGACCTTTTTTGCGACCGCGAAGATTTTTAACTCTCCTGCAAAATCAGGGAAATTACTCTTTTTTTGTAACCTTTTCTTTCTTTGCACCTGCTTCTGGTGCTAACACCATCAACATTGTGCGTCCTTCAAATGAAGGTTTCTGTTCAATCACTGAAATATCGCTTAACTCTTCAGAAATCTCACGCAGGTCTTCCAATGCTATTTCCGGATAATCTCTTTCTCTACCACGAAATCT
>JAUWSD010000140.1 GCA_030610225.1 Chloroflexota bacterium | reverse complement strand
TTCCAGAGATAGGTAGGGTCTGTAGAGTCCAGCTCAAAGCCGCACAGGTCCGGGCGTGCAGCGGCGGTGATGACATCCATATACAACGGCAGTACAGGCAGGTCCTGAGCGAAGATTCCCTGTGCCTGGTAGTGCAGTGCGGTATAAGAGCCCTCTTCAGGCAAGCTGTTCATGGCCGCTTTGCAGGCCGTATCAAACTCAGCACTGGCATAGCCGGATGTGTTCCAGCCGCCCCAGCCAAAGGGGAATGCGCGCTGTCCGTAAAACTCAATATCAGGATAGATATCATGCAGGTATTCAGCTTCGCCAATATAGATCAGCGGATCACCTGGGATTCTCTCGGACAGGTATAAGTAACAGGGGGGTTCAATTCCTATCGGCCAGGAATACTGCGCCAGGTCAAAATTGCGCCCGAACAATGGAGCTTCCGCCCCATACTGATAGTACTCTGCGGGTTCAAGGGGGATCAACTCCACCTGCACACCGCACTCGCCCAGCATTTCACTGATCATCTGTGAAGTCTCGGAGTGGATGCGGTTTGTTGAGGTGTAATAACTGATCTCCAGAGGAGTATCATTAAAAATACCGAATATCCCGTTGGCATAGCGGTTCCCGTCGCTGGCCAATCTCCAGCCAAAAGCTTCAAGGTTGGCTTGAGCAGTTTCAGGATCATAGGGATATTGAGTAACATCAGGGTTATAGAGCGGATGATCCGGCGGCACATATGAATCCAACACCACTGAATATCCATCCAGAACATCATCCACCAGTTTTTGGCGGTCTATGCACATCGCAATGGCCTGACGGGTCTCAAAGTTCAGGAAAAATCCAGGATCGTCAATCCATTGATTATAGCCGTCATCAAAACCACTATGATGAACACTGAAATCGAGGTGGTCGAATACCATCCCGGTTGTGATCCATTTTTGGATCGAGCCAGAGCTCTCCAACTCTTTCATCAGGTCGATCTCGCCGCTTCCAACCGCAGACGGTAGCACAAGATCGCATTCGCCGGTCACAGCCTGGGCGATATTCTCCTGCGGGCTGCTATCGAGGAATCGGATGATCAGATTCTCAAAATACGGCAGCCCTTCACTCAATCTAAAGTAATTTGGATTGCGGGTCAGTTCGATCTGTTCACCTGGCAGCCACTGTGAAATCTCATAAGGGCCCCAGCCCAGTGGTGCGCGGTTTGATTCAGGAAGCTCCAATAATTCGCTTGCGCTGTACCCCTCCCACAAATGCTTGGGCAGCGGTGACCAAAAATTATGTAAATAATCTGTGTCCAGATACCCCGGCAGCCCGGTCCAGACAGCAGTCAGTTCGTCACTGATAGTATATGAATAAGTGCGTTCCACCTTGGTTTTATCACCAGGTGTGTTTTGATCGTAATCCAGCTGGAAGGAATAGACTGAATCCTCTGCGGTCAACGGCTCTCCGTCACTCCACAGCAGATCAGGCAGCATTGTGAATGTGACTTCCATCTGCTCCATCTGCACAGTGCCTTCTTCATAAATTGCTGTACAATCCGGAGACTTACAGCCAGCAGGATAATATTCCATCTCTCGGTGCATTATGTTCGGCTGTCCTGCAGCGTCCAGGACAATATCACCTTCCTGCACATCTACAGTGCTGACCACAGCGCCGCCGTTCTTAATGCTTGGGAGAGATTCCAGTATCACGGGGTGATATTCATAATCATAAATATCGATCGGCCCGTCATATATCGCTTGAAGAACCTGCTTGGATGCAACAGATTTGTCGTTGTAAGTATAAAGGGATGCCGGTTCCTCGCCTATACAGACCACGAATGTGTCAGGCAGAGCAATTGTCGGTGTAGGTGTTGGCCCTTCAGTTGGGGTGAGCGTTGGCGCTAACGGTGTCCCGTTATCAGCAGTGCTGCCGTTTGCGCAACCTGCAAAAACAGCCGCCAACATTATTGTAATAACTATTAATTTGATGTATTTTTGTTTATTCATATACTCGATTTCTTGTCTTTTTTTGATTGTTCTAAAGTAACATATGCAATTTGTCGGTCAAGTTGCCTAATCATCTCCGAGGCGCAGGCGGACATAAGACTCGTAGCGTTCAAAGTTTACCTCTCCTCTTTCAACGGCTGCGATCACTGCGCATCCGGGCTCCTGCAAGTGAGTACAGGAACTGAACCGGCACAAAGGTACAAGATCACGCAGCTCTGGGAAATATGCATCCAACTCTTCCGGCTCTATGTCCCATAAAGCAAGAGCTTTCAATCCGGGTGTATCAGCCACATATCCGCCGCCATCAAGCGGGTACATTTCGCGCACAACAGTCGTGTGCCGACCTTTCCTGTTTGCCTTACTTATCTCTTTAACAATTATTCCAAGATCATCCTGAACGGCATTCAAAAGGCTGGATTTCCCAACCCCTGAAGGACCAACAAGAACGGACACCTTTCCGCTCAATAGTTTTCTGAGTTTGTGTACGCCCCTTTTTTTACTTGCAGATGTATAGATCACCCGGTATCCAAGCTTTGGGTAGTGATCGAAAAGCTTCCGCGCTTTGCTAATTCCAAGCAGGTCGATCTTGTTGACCACGATCACTGAAGGAATATCCTGCTCTTCAACAATGATCAGGAAGCGGTCCAGCATTCTCATATTTGGTTCCGGGTCTGTGCAGGCAAAGGTCAGGATCACCTGGTCCGGGTTGGCAATAATGATCTGCTCGTAAACTCCCCGTGCAGTTGGTGCCATGCGGGAAAATTTGCTTTCCCGCTCTGCGATCTCTTCTATCATCGCGGTTCCATCTTCCTGGATAGATATCTTCACCTTGTCCCCAACGGCAATAATATCTCCTAACTTCCGCCCTTTCTTAAAACGGCCTCTCAAGCGAGCTGTATATTGACCCTCATCGGTGTCAACTTTAAAAAACCCTGACTGCGACTTGATTACTATTCCGTTAATTTCTTCCATAAACTCCTATTTTTTAGCTGAATGAATTTATTCCTGCTCTTCCTCTTCTACAGCTGTTTCATAAATCTCTGTGTAATCCGCACAATCCTCGCCATCCGACTCATCCGCACAAATCAGATCAACATAATACTTGCATTCATCCCCTGCAGGGTCATCTTCACAGGCCAGTTCCGGGTTGAAGTAATATGGGTCGAGATAACCGATCTCATTTTCCCAGGCGTATAATCGTGTGGGGTAGTCGTAGAAATACGCTTCCACTATTCTGCGGAATATCGGTGCGGCAAATTCTGAGCCTTCGCCCGAAAATTCAACTAACACTGCAATCGCAATGTCCGGCACATCTTCGTTCTGCACATCCGTGTAGCCAATGAACCATGCATGCGGCGAATCAATGCTTCCATTCTGAGCCGTGCCCGTCTTTCCATATACGGACAATGGGAAATACTGGAACAACCTGCTGGCAGTTCCGCTGGGGTCCTTGGTTACCATCCACATTGCATTCTGGATGATCTCCAAATTCTCCTCACTGACCGGCAGCGTTCCATTGATCTGTGGTTCAAACACCTCGATCACATTTCCGCTGTGGTCCTCAATCCGTTCAACTATCTGCGGGGTAAAGAGCGTTCCACCGTTTCCGATCGCAGCTACATAAGCCGCAGCCTGCAGTGGCGTGATGACTGTATCAGCTTGGCCAAGGGCCTGCTGTACTGTGTTCGAGGCTCCGGAGCCGCCGCCGTACATATCGTCGGGGTTGGTGATATTGCCGGATGATTCAAGCAGTCCCACGATCCCGGTTTCACTGCCAAGACCAAAATCTCTGGCCGTGTCCGCGATCATCTGAGTAAATCCTTCCTGATAGAGCTGGTAACCGATCTCATAGAACCATGGGTTGCAGGAACGCATCAGGGCGCCCTGGATGTTCAAGTTACCAGATACTTCACTCCCTTTTTCCCATGTCCAGTCATATAGCGTCACGCCCAGTT
>JAUWSD010000191.1 GCA_030610225.1 Chloroflexota bacterium | reverse complement strand
TTGATCGCAAATGCTCAGATCTCGCTGGCAGCAATGGCAGTTGGAATGTCAAAAGCCTCTTTTGAATATTCACGGGATTATGCAAAGGTCCGGGATGTGCTCGGTTCAGTGATCGCGAAGAAACAATCGATCGCATTCTTCCTGGCGGAGATGGCAACTGAGATCGAAGCGATCCGCTTACTGACCTGGGAAGCAGCCTGGCTTCTGGATAAAGAAGACGAGGAAGCATATCATGTTGCGCATCTGGCTCTGCTGGGTGCGGCCGATATGTGCATGATGGTAACTGACCGCGGAGTTCAGATATTGGGTGGGCACGGATACATCCGTGAGCATCCAGTCGAGCTTTGGTTCCGAAATGCAAGAGCAGTATCTGCACTAACTGGCTTGGCGATGGTCTAGGCGGAAGGAGAAAATAATGATTAATTTTGAAAAATCAAAAGCAGTAATTCAGATGCAATATGTTTTAAAAACAGTTGCAGATAATATGATGAGACCAGTCTCACGTTATTTTGACGAAAATGAGCATGAGATCCCATGGGATTATATTAACTATATGCATCAGGCCATGAGAGGAATGGGCTCTGCTAACCTGGCAACCTCTCCAGAAAAGCAAAAAGAGGAGGCAGCGCAAAAAACTAAAAAACCACGTCAGGTCTTTCAGGTCATGGCATATCAAATTGAGATGCTTTCCTGGGGTGATGCCGGATTTTACTTATGTACTCCCCGTGGTGGCCTTGGTTCTGCCGCTGTAGAGGCTGCCGGTACTCCTGAACAGAAGCAGAAATTTCTGTCCCCTCTGGATGGAAAAGACCCAATCTTTACCGCAATGGCGATCACGGAAGCGGATGCAGGTTCAGACAATTCAAAGATAGTCTGCCGTGCGGTTTTGGATGAAGAAACAAATGAGTGGATTTTAAATGGTGAGAAGATATTTGTAACTGCTGGAAAGCTGGCGATGCTGGACACCGATGGATACACAGTCGTTTGGGCGACTATCGATCCAGAAGCTGGACGAGCTGGAATAAGGTCCTTTGTGGTTGAAGCTGGGACCCCCGGTTCTGAGATCACCAAGCAGGAACATAAACTTGGAATTCGCTCGAGTGATACTGTTACATTGAATATGATAGATTGCCGGATCCCGTTTGAGAATATGATCGGTGACCCCGAGATCAAGAAGAAAGATACCAAAGGGTTCAAAGGTGCAATGCAAACATTCAATGTCACCCGCCCTCTGGTAGCTGCTGCAGCATTGGGTGTTTCACGAGCTGCTTTGGAAGAGGTCAGGTTAGTATTAAAAGAGCAGGGAATTGAACTGCGAACCATGATCCCTCGTTCCAAGATGACCAATATCGAACGGGAGTTATCAGATATGGAGCGCATGGTACGTTCATCCTGGAACCTGACCATGAAAGCTATCTGGATGTCTGACCAGAAGATTTCCAACCAACTTGAATCTGCAATGAGCAAATTGCACGCAGGTGATGTTGGATCAAAAGTTACACAGAAAGCGGTTGAGATATTAGGGCCGATGGGATATTCAAGAGAATTCCTGCTGGAGAAATGGATGCGCGACGCGAAGATCAATGACATCTTCGAGGGCACTGGTCAGATCAACAGATTGGTCGCTGCCAGGAAAATCCTTGGATACCGCGGTTCAGACCTTAGATAGGGAATGGAGTAAATATGAGTTACTTAATTAAAAAAGCAGCAGTGATAGGCGCCGGGACAATGGGTGCTGCCATTGCTGCTCATCTGGCAAATGCTGGAGTGTTAGTCACTCTTCTCGATATCGTCCCACGTGAGTTGGATGAGAAAGAAAAGGCCAAGGGGCTGACACTGGAAGATAAGGTTGTGCGTAACAGGATCGTTAATTGGGGTTTTCAATCTGCTGTAAAATCACGCCCAGCTTCTTTCTTCGCGAAGGATATAGCAAATAATATTACCCTTGGAAATCTTGAGGATGACTTTGATCTGCTGGCTGATGTTGATTGGATCATTGAGGTGATCGTTGAGAACCTCAAGATCAAACAGGGGCTGATGGAAAAGATCGAAGCGGTATGCAAAGAGGATGCGATCGTCAGCACGAACACATCCGGTATTCCTGTTTCCGCGATCTCTGAGGGAAGGACCGACAATTTCAAAGCACATTTCCTTGGAACACACTTATTCAATCCCCCACGCTATTTGAAATTACTGGAAGTGATCCCCACAGATAAGACATCAAAAGAAGTCGTTGACTACATTAAATATTTTGGTGAATATCGTCTGGGCAAAGGTGTTGTTGTCTGCAAAGACTCACCGAACTTCATTGCCAACCGCCTTGGCTCAGTATCCGGTGCATTCTCGCTCGATTACATTGTGGAGAATGGATATACGATCCCGGAAGTGGACTCGATCACGGGACCATTAATGGGGCGGCCAAAGACAGCAACCTTCAGGCTTTTGGACCTGATCGGGATCGATGTTTCCAACCATGTGCGCGACAACCTCGCTGACCTGATCTCCAATGACGCGCTTGCTTTGAAGGTTCTCAAAGCTGAGAAGGGCAAGAATGTCACTGATGTGATGGTGGAGAAAGGCTGGCTTGGAAACAAGACCAAACAGGGGTTTTATAAGCAGACTAAAGTTGATGGCAAGAAACATTTCTGGCCGCTAAATTTTGAAACAATGGAACATGAGCCTGCAGGTGGTAAACAGAGGTTTGATTCCGTTGGAAAAGCCAGGGACATCGAAGATAAAGGTGAACGCCTGAAGGTTCTGATGACCGGTGATGATAAAGCATCTGAGCTGGCAAAAGCATTCACGTAC
>JAUWSD010000112.1 GCA_030610225.1 Chloroflexota bacterium | reverse complement strand
GGCAATTGGGCTGTGGCAAATTGGGCTAAATGTTCGCGGAAGACCAGCTGAACTGACCCGACAGGACCATTTCTGTGCTTCGCTACAATGATCTCAGTAACATTTTTCATGGGGTCATCCGGTTCATCCACTTTATCGCGATAAATGAACATGACGATATCGGAGTCCTGTTCCAGGGAACCGGATTCTCTCAGGTCTGAGAGCATTGGGCGGTGGTCTGCCCTCTGTTCAATGGAACGGGATAACTGAGATGCTGCCAGAACCGGAACATTCAATTCCCTGGCCAACGCCTTGAGATTTCTTGTGATGTACGAAACCTCCTGGACACGGTTTTCGTTGCGGTTATCTCCACTCATCAATTGTATATAGTCGATGATTACGAGATCAATACGGTGCTCGAGATGTAAGCGGCGGCATTTGGCGCGCATTTGTGTGGGGGTGATGCTGGGAGTATCGTCCAAAAAGATTTGAGTATCACTGAAGTTTTCGATCGCTTCGTTGAATAAGGACCACTCATCATCCTGTAGTTTGCCCAATCTCAATCTCTGCGAGTCAATTCCGGTTTCCTGAGACATCAACCTCTGGACGACCTGTTCATTTGACATTTCCATTGAGAAGATGGCAATATGCTTCTTGCTGATACGGGCTGCATTTTTTGCGATCGTTAACATGAAACTGGTCTTTCCCTGACCAGGGCGGCCAGCAATGATCAGCAGATCTGAGGACTGTAGTCCACCTAATAAATTATCGAGGAATTTGAAGTGAGTGGGAACACCCTGCATTGCGTCTGAGCGCTGGGAGAGGTCTTCGACCCTTTGTTGATAATCCCTGATGACACGTTTGATCGGCTGCAGGTCAGATGACTGGCGATGTTCGCTAACTCCAAATACAGCTTTTTCAGCTTCGTCAATGACGGTGTCGATCGTCATTTCTTCTTTGTATGCTACTTTGACAATCTGGTTGGCGGCTTCGATCATCCTGCGGCGGATGGCTGTTTCTTCAACGACGCGGCCATAAGCCTCTGCGTGCATCGATGTAGGGACATTGTTTATCAGGGAGGTTAGATACGCTGGTCCACCAAGTTCAGCGAGGTAACCATTGCGTTCCAACTCTTCTGAGATTGTCAACATGTCGAGGGGAGTGCGCTGTTCAAACAGGTTTACCATTGCTTCCCAGATCCATTTATTACGGTGAATGTAGAAATCTTCGGGTTTCAGGAATTGGGCCACATCATAATATGCTTCCGGGTTGATCAGGATCGCGCCCAAGACAGCTTCTTCTGATTCGCGGCTATGTGGGACTATCTGTGGTCTATTATTGTATTCTGCTGCTTGCAGGTTTAAGTCGGTCATGATTTATCTTCTTCTTTTGGATCGTCTTCATCATTTGGCTCGATGTCATCAAGGAACTGCTCAAATATGGACAGGTCTTCAACCGCTGCTTCTGTTTCCCGGGTTTGGGACGGTACTTCACCTAATGGTTCCTGCCTTTTCTCATCGATGATGTCATTCTCAGGCTCAACGCCAGCACTCTCCATGACTTCTTTGGATACAAATATAGGCACGCTGGTTCTAACAGCTAGCGCAAGAGCATCAGAGGGGCGGGCATCGATGTTGATCTGTTTGTTTTCATCAGTCTGAATGATTATATTTCCATAGAAGACATCAGCCCGTATAGCGACTACTTCAACGCGCAGGATCCTTGCATTCAGACTCTTGAGCATGTTCTTGATCAAGTCATGGGACATTGGTCTGGCAACCTCTACTTCCTGGAGAGAGAATGTAATTTGCTCAGCCATATAATTGTCCACCCAGATCGCGAGGAATCTTTCCGCATCCATTTCGCGCAAAATAATAACCCTCTGTTGTGACATAAGACCATAGCGGATGCTGTCAATTACTACCTGAACCATTTCAGTCATACACCCTCCAAGATGAGATTGAAGCCAATTTGCTGATTTGTTATTTTAACATGTTACAGCTCAGTGAGGCAACTCGACCTTTTATATGAAGCAATATTTTAAGGTTGTAAGCTTAAAGAATTCAAGTTTTATAGAAAATTTTGACCATTTGTTTTTTTAAGGTTTCTTTGCTATAATCTGGGTTCATCAAGAAACTGATGTTAGATTACTTTTACAGGGCACGCAATTGAATAATAGTATCCGATTATTAAATAAAAAGAAGATTTATTGGATCCATGGCAGATATGCAACTGATCAGCTGTTAATAATAGCTGTCGAAAAGAAGGGCGGAATCGTAGAAAAGATTTCAACCACAAGAGCCGCTATAAACAAGATCAAGAAATCGAAACCATCGATTGTGATCGTTGATGCTGCATCAATGAAATCAAGTGGAATTGGAACATGCAAATCGATAAGAGATTCTTACAAGAACCTGCCAATTATCCTGATCACTGCAGAAAGCAATTCAAGCAATGAAAAAGTGCCATATGCAGATTACATATTGGAATTACCTTTTACTGCCAGAAAATTGATCAATAGAATTCTCCCATTACTTCCAGGTGATGACGATCATAGTTTAAAAGCCGGTCCCATCATTTTGGATTTCGAACGAAAGCAGGTAAAGTGTAATGGGAAGAAAACAACTCTGACACCGCGATTGGTGAGATTGCTGAAGATGTTGATCGACAGACGTGGAGAAGTGGTTGACAGAGAGGAATTATTTAAGAAAGTATGGCGCACAGATTATACGGGTGATACACGAACTCTGGATGTGCATATCAGCTGGCTGAGGAACGCACTTGAGAAAGATCCGCGTAAACCTGAACTGCTGACAACGATCAGGCGGGAAGGGTATCGTTTAGATATACATTAATAAACAAATTTAAATGAAAAAGCTCCTGAATTCAGGAACTTTTTTTTATTTTACAGGGAGTTGATACGCATACTGCCTGATATGGTTTTTAGTTTCATCAGGCTGCCGCCTTCATTGAGCTGGCCGGCCCACTTTTTCCGGGATATTGAAGTGAACTGAAGATTCATATTGCTTTTCAAGTTCCCACTGATACTTGATGCCCTGAAATCCATATTTGTATCTTCCGGGATACTTAGATTAATGCTGCCCGATATTGTTCCAATATCATGTCTGCCAGAACCTAATGCACCTTCGTAAGAGATGCTTCCACTGATGGTGCTGATGCCTGATTCTTCGATTTCCATTTCCGAGAGCTTAAGCGATCCTGATACTGAACCTATCTCTGCATTAGCACATTTTAAATTAGCACCCAGGATTTTACCGCTGACAGATTTTGCGGCGAAATCATCTGCTTCTATACCTGAGAATTTAACACTTCCAGATACAGATTTGAGACGGTGATCCCCATTAATATTTTGAAGCTCAATGTTTCCACTGACATTCTTTGCTCTTACCTGGCAGGCTGCAGGAACTTCGATTATGAAGTCGATCCGGCAAGGTGAATTTAATCTGAAGGCTTTTCTGTGTTCAAAATCGACTGAGGCAGAAATAACTGAATCAGATATTTGTTCAACAGTGATATTGGTTTCGCCACCCTTACATGTATCAGGATGTTTTATCACCTGAACTTTTATTTCGTTGTCATCCCCTTGTTTAATATTAATTTCACCTCGAATATTTTTGATCTTTATTACTGGGGTATCTGACACATCAAATCTATAGTCTTGAATTTCTTTATCCATTTCTAATTCCTCTAGTCAATATAAATTTCAATATGTTCACCGTCATTATGATCGATGACATCAACGATCTTTCCGGAAGCTCCGGACTTGAGGGCATTTTCGACTTCTGCAAGTATCTCATTTTCTTTTTCAGGGATGAAATTTGACGCAATATTCAAACCGGCGCTGATCAGGCCAATTGGTAAATTTACACTGACCTTTGCATTTCCTGAAGCGCTGTCTGTAACACGGACACGAATAGTCTTTTTCTCAGAGGGGTCTGAAGTGAATTTGGTCCCAGCTTCTTTTTTTGTTTTTAGAGCCTTTAATAACTTTGCTCCTTCTTCAGCATTGATCACACCATTTTGGATCATATCAAGGATCTTTAATCTTTCTTCACTTGTTGCCATCATAATAAACCTCCAAATTTCTTATCCAATATAGACATCTACAATTTCACCATCCCCTTCATCTACGTGGACGTGAAATGGATTGCCAGTTTTCTTGCCGTTCTTTATCTCATCAAATAACAGTTCAATTGTTTCAACATTTAATTTTTCACTAATTTCAATTGGTATGAAATTTTTGCCAATTTTCAATGCCCACGATGTAAACACCATTGGCAGGGGGATACTGATTTTTATATTTGGATGGTCGTCTTTTGTGTTTTTCACTCTGACATGAACCCATGCTTTATTTTCACTTGGCCATGTTACTAAAAGAATAAGCAATCCCAGAAGCAGGGGGATGATCAGTAGAAAGAACCAGAAATTGATCCCGGGATCATGAACAATTGAATTCATACCCAAGCCAGTTCCTATAAAAATAACCAGCCCGATTATCCAGGGATATCTCCACCACTTTTCAAACCTTTTTATTTCTTCATCAGAGGGCAGTGAAACTGGCGGAGATTTTTCTTCTTGATTATATTCTGCCTTTGCTGACTTCATTATTTTTATTCCATCAGCAGCGGAGAGGTCTCCAGATTCAATGCTTTTTAATATATCCATCGTGGATTTCTCGGGAACGGGGTTTGAATCGTTATTCTTTAAGTTCTCAATTAATTCAACTGCTTCTTCTGGTGAAACTTCCCCAGTTTGGATCTTGTTCAAGATGTCATTTATTTCAGACATTTAGTTCTCCTTATGATTCTGAAATGTCCAGATCATTGCCTTCGATCGCTGCCATGAGCAATTCTGCTTCTCCAACATTGATCAATCCGCTTTCAACCATTTGAAGGATCTTCACTCTTTCTTCGTTTGAAACAGGTTCATCAGTTCTTTTCTTGGTTACAAGATCAGATCCTGAAACTCTGCGTCTTACTGAGCGGCTTATTTGTCGTCTTGATGCGGCAAGATCCCTTTCCAGTTCTCTTCTGGCCTTTAATATTTCTTTTCGTGTATTCCTCAAAGCATTCTTGTCTGAACCTAAATT
>JAUWSD010000175.1 GCA_030610225.1 Chloroflexota bacterium | reverse complement strand
CTCATCAGTTGGAAGGTCTGCGCCGTTTTCCAAAGCCTGCATATATTGGCCGTAAGAGATAGTGTAGCTGTCCAGCAGAATCCCTTCTCCGTTTACAAGGGCGGCATAGGGGATCTCTGTTGGAGTTGGCGATGGAACTGGGGTTTGAGTTGATGTCGAGGCTTCGCTTGTTGAGTTTTGAGCAGCGTCATTCTCCTGTGAATTTATGGGGAAATTACAGGCTGAAAGCGTGAATATTAATGCCAGAAGAATTAAATATTTTCTCATTAAATATTTTCCAAAATATGCTGTGACTTGCGAAACGAAGCATAGTTAGATAAAAAAATTAGCATACTCTAATTTTTTATTATACACAAAATCCAATTAGCCAACTTGCCAGAATGCTTAGGGAGATTTATTATATAACAAGAGAGAGAAATGACCATGATGAGAAAAACCCTTACCTGGATAATATCTGTTTTTGTAAATGTATTCATGAAATTTGAATGGCAGGGTATTGAGAATATCCCGGAAGATGGTCCGGGGATCATTGCATTCAATCATATTGGGCGGCTGGAAGTTGCCTTGGTAGTTATCACAAATAAGAGAAGAGACCTGGTCGGCTGGATGGCAGAAAAGTATAAAGGTATTTGGTGGGCAGAATTTATTCTCCGTGTGACGGGTTCAAAATTTGTAGATCGTTTTAATTCTGACCTGGGTGCTCTTCGTTGGGCGCAGAAGCACCTGAAAAATGGCGGATTGATGGGGATCGCGCCGGAAGGCACCCGCAGCCCGGATTTCTCTCTGCAGGAAGGACGGCAGGGGGTGGCCTATCTTGCTTCCAAAACCAATGTGCCGATCATCCCGGCCGGAGTTACCTTCGAGAAGGGCGCTGTAAAGGATGCGTTCAAGTTGAAATTTCCAAGAGTGGCGGTCAAATACGGCAAGCCATTCCATATTCCCAGGAGCAACCGCGAGAATAGGAAAGAGATGCTTGAGAAGGGGACAGACGAGATCATGTGCCAGATCGCCGCATTACTGCCACTATCTTTCCGCGGCATCTACGCTGACAATCCCCGCACAAAAGAACTTCTTGCTCAAGAGAAAAGCAAATAGCTTGACAAGGGTTATAATTGATAGATAATAAGTAAATCAACAATTAAATATGAACTGAGATAGAGGAAAGTAGGCTTTTTAAAACTTTCAGGGAGGCCTGGGCAGAGACTGAAACCCGGGCTAAGCGAAAACAAGCTGAAGTTCCCTCTTGAGTTTCCCGGGTGAATTACTGGAATATAGTATAGTAGTCTGGGACGTGACCTGAACGATAAAGCAGGAGGCAATCGCTAAATCGGTTGTTTTAAGAGGACCATTTTATGGTCAAGTTGGGTGGTACCGCGGGAACCCAGAAAATGATTATCTCCCGTCCCATTATTGGGACGGGTTTTTTTATAGGAGAACCTTATGCTTGAAAAATTGGAAAGAACCCTTAAGGAAGCAGTTGAATCGCTGAAGGGCATCACAACAGAACAGGATCTGCATTTGTGGAGATCGAATAATATTGGCAAAAAATCTGTTGTAACAGAAGCGTATGCAGTTTTGAAGGACCTGAGCAAAGAAGAACGCCCTCTGGTTGGCAAGCTTGCCAATCAGGTTAAGCAGACTCTTGAGAAAGTTTATGAAGAAAAGAAGGAAGAACTTCGGAAAGCCGCTCTCACAGAATCGCTGCAAACTGAAAAGTTGGACGTAACCCTGCCGGGCAGGGCTGTTCAATTGGGAAAGCTTCATCCAGTGACAAAAACATTGCGCAGAATCTATAAGATCTTTGCTGAGATGGGCTTTCAGGTCTATCAGACTCGTGAAGTTGAAAGCGATGATTACAACTTCACCTTCCTGAACATGCCTGAACACCACCCCGCAAGAGATATGTGGGACACCTTCTATACCAAGACCGAGGGTGTGATCCTGCGAACGCATACATCACCCGGACAGGTTCATGCCATGCGTGAATATCATCCCGAGCCGATCAGGGTCATTCTGCCTGGCATGTGCTATCGCTATGAGCAGGTCAACACCCGCTCTGAGATGCAGTTCAACCAGGTGGAGGGTCTGGCAGTCGGAAAAGACATCAGCTTTGGTGACTTGAAGTGGGTTGTCAGCGAATTTGCCCGTCGGCTGTTCCATCCCGATGTGCGCACAAGGTTCCGCGCTTCACACTTCCCATTCACAGAGCCTAGCGCTGAGATGGATGTGGAATGTTTTGTATGTAATGGTAAGGGCTGCTCTGTTTGCAAGCAAACGGGCTGGCTGGAGATCATGGGCTGCGGAATGGTGCATCCGAATGTGCTCAGGTACGGCGGTTATGATCCAGAAGAATTCTCCGGTTTTGCATTCGGGCTTGGCCCAGAGCGCATCACGATGCTCCTGCACCGCATCACAGACATCCGCTATTTCTGGCGCAACGACATCAGATTCCTGGAGCAGTTCTAATGAAGAATTTAAATAGTTTATTAGGAGGCGAGTGATGAAAGTTCCTCTCTCTTGGTTGAAAGATTTTGTAGATATTGATGGCATCTCAATTGATGAATTGAGCAGCAAGCTGACATTAGCAGGTTTAGAGGTGGAAGAGATCCAATTCATCGGGCTTGATAAGCCGGCTGGCGAACGCCATGACTATAAGCCTACCGGTTTTTCCTGGGACAAGGAAAAGATCGTGGTTGGTGAGGTGCTGGAAGTTAACCCACACCCTGATGCAGACAAGCTGGTGCTGTGTAAGTTGAATGATGGACAGCAGGAACATATCGTTCTGACTGGAGCACCAAACCTGTATGATTACAAAGATAAAGGTGTTTTGGAGCCAAGCTTAAAAGTGGCGTATGCAAAAGAAGGCGCAGTGCTGCGTGATGCTTATGCAGATGAGTGGAAGACCACTAAACTGAAGAAGACAAAGATCCGTGGAGTTGAATCATATTCGATGATCTGTTCTGAACGCGAGCTGGATATTTCTGAGGAGCATGAGGGCATCATCATCCTGCCCGAAGATGCCCCGGTTGGCGCTCCACTGGCGGATTATCTTGGCGATGCAGTGCTTGATATCGCCATAACCCCGAATATCGCCAGAAATGCGAACATACTGGGAGTAGCACGTGAAGTATCAGCTATCTTTGACCTTGAACTGAGGAAACCCAATTATGATTTCTTGGCGGAAGGCGGCCCGATAGAAGAAAAGGTCTCATTGGAGATCAAAGACCCGGAAGCTAACCCACGCTTTGTGCTTGGATTAGTGGAGAAT
>JAUWSD010000088.1 GCA_030610225.1 Chloroflexota bacterium | reverse complement strand
TCGGCTACCAAATGCCCGGCTCGATCCCAATCAGGGCTGGAGACAGCGATGGCAAATATCCGGTTCCCGGCTGGACGGGTGAACATGAGTGGCTTGGATATGTTCCATTCGAAGAGCTTCCCTATACCTATAATCCGGAAAGCGGTTATATCGTCACAGCAAATAACCCCGTAGTCGGCTCAGACTATCCCTATCAGATCGCAGATTCCTTTGCATATGGATACCGCGCCCAAAGTATTATCAACATGATCGAAGCCGCACCCGGCCCAATTGATGTTAAATACTTCCAGCAGATGCACGGAGACAATTACAACATCGGTGCTGAAGAGATGATGCCCTATCTGCTTTCTGTTGACTTCGCTGATAGTAACTTGCAGGAACTGCAAGGTTGGCTGACAGAGTGGGACCTGCGTGAGGAGATGGGCAGCCCACAAGCCGCATTTTACAACATCTTCTTCAAGAACCTGCTGGTCCTCACCTTTGATGAAATTCCTGAAGATGATCTGCCAGGCGGTGGCGGGCACTGGTATGAGGTCATGAGGATCCTGATTCAGAATCCTGACAGTGCCTGGTGGGACAGGTTGGACACTGATGCTCTCGAACTGCGGGATGAGATCGTGGAGATGGCTTTCGGGGATGCACTTAAAGAGGCGAAGAGCTTGATGGGATCAGATCGTGAAGAATGGGCCTGGGGAGACATCCACACACTCACATATGAGCATCGGGTCATGTCAAGTTTGCCGCTGATTAACAAAGCGTTTGAGCGCGGGCCTTTCGAAACAGCAGGCGGAGCCTCAACCGTGAACAATACCTGGTGGATGGCTTCGAGCGAAGGATATGTTGTGGAGGGAGTCATGCCTTCTGAGCGCATGATCGTAGATCTCAGCAACCTTGCAAGTGCTCTTCTAATACACCCCGCGGGACAGTCCGGGCATCCATATCATGAGAACTATATTGATATGGCAGAAATGTGGGCAAACATCGAATACAACTTGTTAGGATGGGAGTATGGCCAGGTCAGTGGTGACGCTGCTCATGCTCTCACCCTGGTACCATAAACACTTATTAATAAAAAACACCCCCGGAATTTACCGGGGGTGTTTTTATTTAGCTTTCTCAACAGGTTTACGCAATTCTTCCAGCTTTGATTCCAATTCTACGCGTTTATCTTTCATCGCCTGGTTGATCTCTTCAGTAAATCCGCCAAATCTATCTTTCAGCTCACCCCGCAGTTCTTCTCCTGAGGAGGGCGCCAGCAGTATTGCTAAAACAGCGCCGACAAGTCCACCCATGATCGCGCCAGATAAAAAACTAAAGAACTTCTTCATTGTGTTTCTCCTTCAGAAATAGTATCTATTTATTCTTAATCCTATTATATGAGATTTCAAGGATGAATCAAAGGATTGCTTTTTTTATATTGTGGAAAATTTTATAAGATAAAATATAAAGGCTTCAATCACTTCATCAGGAAAAACTTATGAAAAAATCTCAGAAAGCTCTATTATTGATCTTAGTATTGATCGGATTGGCATACCTATTGATCTTTCACTTTCCAAATTCGATCGGTTCTGATAACCACCAAATGGTATCTGTTTTTGAGCCGGATGAAGCCTCCCAGCTGACACCGACTTTAAACATGATCGAAAGATCCGAAACACTAAAGAAATCTATCCTGAGATTCTTTTTCTATGGTTACTATTTCTACGGATTCCCCTTCTTTGCGTTTTCAGCGATCCTGCTATTGCCTCTCAGGGCATTAGGTGAAATGTCGAATTATCCCCTGATTATGACCATCCTGCGCCAGGTTATCAGTGTCCTGCCAATGCTCATCTCAATTCTGCTGCTCGTTTTTATTCAAACGAAATTCAAATCGAGCTGGAAAACACTTTTACTATTTGTTTTTTTGTTGGCTGTACCAGCAGTCGTTAAAAATAATTTGTGGTGGCACCCAGACAGTATCAGCTTCCTTTTTGTTGCCCTGACACTCTTTTTCCTGGTACGCGATAATTTTAAATTTAGCTGGAATTTTTGTTTTGCTGCAATGTTTTGCGGATTTGCAACCGGCACCAAGTGGACCGGCTTGTTCTTCTTTTTAACCATCCCTGTATATATTATCTGGGCATGGTCTGCAAAGAAGATATCTCTTAAAAAAGCTGCCATATCCGCACTTGGTTTTGTCGGAACCATGCTTTTGTCAGTCCTGGCCAGTAACCCGATCCTGATCTATCCATATATCCGCTCTGCTTACTATGATATTTTTATCTGGCAGAGCGATGTGCTCTCATCTGGTTACGAAGTTCTATATGACAAAGGTTTATCACATGTTGTTGGGATCCTTGACCAGCATTACGGGCAAGCTGTATTCTACCTGGTTGTGATCGCGGGGGTGATCTGGGGAATAGTAAAAGATAAGCGCAGGCTTTTGAACGTCTTAATCCTGACCTGGTTCCTCCCTTATTTCCTCTATCAGACCTTCTTTGTTGTGGTGAAATACCAGTACCTGATCCCGCTAATGGTCCCCCTTCTTTCGTCAATCGCAAACCTGTTTGATCTGATCAAGGATTTCTGGAACAGCAAAGGTGTTGGGAAGCAGCCCTGGAGAAAGATCGCCGCTTCACTTATGGCCTTTTTGCTTCTCATTCAATTTGGGATTTTTATTATGCGTGACGTAACCATATATACAGATAGTTTACAGCGGGTTGAAACAAGCCAATCGCTTAATTTCTTCAGCGAGTTTGAAGAAGAAGTGCTGCCTTTCCTGCCCGATGACAGGAGATTTAAGATCTACAAAGATGTGCGTCTTTACCTGCCTGCTTCAGAACGCTGGAATTCTTTCTCGAATTTTAAAACTTTGGAATACAGTTATTTTATTGAACACTCTCCTGACTTAATCCTGCTCATGCAGCAGCGCATCTACGACTACACCAGCGACTACGCTGTTGAAAATGCCATCGACCCTGACCATATGCAGCGGAGCTACAAATTCTATACTGATGCGAACCTTGAAAAATTGGATGGCTATACCCTTATCTTCAGAAATGACTATGGCCTGGTCTATATAAAAGACGAACTCTCCACTGAATTCTTTGGAGATTAAAAAACCATGTATAATTAGTACTCTTTGGAAACTATAAAAGGAATTTTATACATGGAAAATGAAAATAACATCGATCAACCCGAGGTCATAGAAGGCGAACAACAGTGGGAGCAGGATTTCAACAAGAAGTTTGCAAAGGGGCTGGAAGCAACAGGTAAACCGGATTGGAAGCAATATCAATACACCCGCAACCGTTTCTCACCCAAGGGCCGCGCTCTCGATCTCTCTAAAAGCAAGCTCCTCTTTGTTTCAACTGCCGGTACATACCTCAAGGATTCACAAGAGCCTTTCGACAACACTAATATGCTGGGTGATTACAGCCTGCGCAGGATACCAGTTGGAACGCCTTTTGAAGACATGGCAATTGCCCATGATCATTATGACCACCAATTCATCAAGGCTGACCCGGTAGTGCTGCTTCCCTTCGAAAGTATCGCTGAAATGCTCAGTGAGGGCAAGCTTGGCAGTATGGCCGCCGAATGGATCAGCATCAGCGGATTTCAACCAAATATAGTCAAAGTAAAAAGAGAGCTGTCTGCTGATATTGTAAAGATTGCCCAGGAACTGGAAGTGCAAGCTGTCCTTCTTGTACCTGCTTGACCTCTTTGTATTCAGTCCGTTGGACTGATCGCACGCAGCCTAGAAACAAATGGGATTCCCGCTACACTGACAAGCTGGTCCGGCGCACTTGGGAAACTGACCAACCCACCTCGTATCACCCTCACAAAGTTGAACCGCGGGGCAACCATGGGCGATATTGGAGACAGGGCTCAGCAGCGCAGGGTCTTAGAGGCCACACTCGCCTTGCTGGAACAGGAAGCTCCTCTTAAGGCAGTTCGCTTGAATGAAATAACTAAGATGAAGTAATAAGAATATTGCTTTATAAAAAGAGTGCTTCTTGCGAAGCACTCTTTTTTTTTAGGGGTTATCGAACTTTATGATCCACTGCTCAAGTTCTGAAGAAGGTTTCGTACACACATTGGTCCCATTCAAGTCCTCAATTACACATGTCCAGGGAGTAACAACATGGACCCAGGTATTTCCAGGGTGCAGGGCAAATGAATTACCATCGTCGTCAATGTATTTCAATGGGCGTGCCTGCCAGGTGCTGACCTCCCAATCCCAATATCTGTAAGCCCAATTGATATCATACATCTTGCCATCTCTAAAAAGCCAGGCATTTCCAATATCTCCCACCTCAAAAATAGTGTCAATAATTGTCCCGTCCCCATTTTGAACATCATGCCACATAAAGACTACGATCACATTGTTGAAAATGAGTTGTTTTTGAGTCAGGCGGTCAAGTGATGGATAGAACTCGCCTGAATTTTCAGACATGTCATGATAGCGCAGCCAGCCGCCAGCCAGTTCATCATAGACCCATTTGCTAGTATTCAGGCTGTTGTAATACATTACAAATTCATTGACTTCAATCCCGCCTTCAGGTGGGGCCATGCTGTAGCTGTTGCCAGAATAATCTACCCCATCTGGCGGAATGGTGAGGTCATAGGTTACTTCTTCCAACCTTTCTAAGGTCAGGAAGTTTGCATTAATGTCATCTGACCCTTCCGGTTTATTAAATACCGGTTCACAGAGTGGGATCTCAAGCGGCGCCCATTGTCCTGCAAACGCCAGACAACTGCCCGGATAAATTAACCGAATTCGTTTATAAGGCAGCCTGCCGGAGCGCACGGGGCCAACACCCTCAAGAAGGGTTATCCCCGCATCGATGATGATACTATCACCGGGACTAAGAGAAAATGGCTCACTTAAGTTTTCTTCGTATATATCGCTGTCCAAAACATCATCAGTATCCTGATCAGCAATTGTGATGTACATCCCCTTTGGAATGTCTGCTTTCACTGTATATATTACATCTGTATCAAGCCCTTCGATCTGGTAATGACCCCATATATCAGTTGTAGCGCTGGCTATTGGCTCTTCATAAATATTTGTATAGATATTCACTTTAATATCTGCAACGCCGTGTTCGCCATCATCCTGCAGTCCGTCATTATTTGCATCTTCCCAAACTTTCCCTGCGACCATCGTCTCAGCTTTGAGTTCCAGTTCAGGAGAATTTTCAGGTGAGAGCCAGACCAGGCCAGCGTCACGGCTCAGGTCATTCTCGTTCGTGATCTGGATCGCATTGCTCCAGCCTGTCAGGGGGTCAATATCGCTGTCCAGATATTCATCCTCAGCTTGTTTCTGTTGAGTGAACTTAAAGGTTTCCGGCAGCAAAATCTCGATCACTCCCACGTCTCCGGGTTTGAGGTCAAAGCCAAAATGCCCGTTCGAGCTTGTGGTGGTTGATTGCAGCACCTCACCTGTTTCATGGTCCAACAGATTCACACAAACTCCCGCAACCCCCAATTCGTTCGGGTCCTGTCTGCCGTTCTCGTTCTCATCCAGCCAGACCTGGTTCCCAAGTATCAGATCTTCAAACTGGACAATTTCATCATTTACTTCACAGTCACCGATTATCGGTGTATGTGATTCGGGCATGTTTCCATAGAACACGCCCAGGAAGC
>JAUWSD010000097.1 GCA_030610225.1 Chloroflexota bacterium | reverse complement strand
GAACTTACCGACGAACTGATTAGTGAAGGATATGCCCGTGAATTCATTCGCCGTGTTCAAGACCTGCGAAAAGAAGCAGGTTTTGAAATTTCAGACAGAATTGAAGTTTATTTTGAAGCTGGCGATACTCTCACCAGGGCAGTAAATTCAAACGCAGATTACATCAAAGGTGAAGTCCTGGCAGTCATGCTGGATGGAACCAAGATGCCAGATGAAGTGTCAACTCCTGAGGAAGAACTGATGATAGACGGAGAAGTTCTTAAACTCGGATTGAAAAAGGTGCTGCTGTAATTACTGGCAAAGGTCTCTAATACGGTAAAATCATCGTATGAGTAAAATTAATAATCCCACAATAAGCGTAAATTCGGGATTACGCCCATCCTATATCCATGTGAACCTCGACCGGATCACTGATAATTTTCATGCTATCAGAGCCAAGGTCGGGGATACAGATGTGATGCCGATCATCAAAGCTAATGCTTACGGGCATGGCATAGAGGTGATCGGAAAACACATGGAGAAATTAGGGGCCAAGAATCTGGGTGTAGCTTTTGTGGAAGAAGCCATACTGCTGCGCGAAGCCGGGATTCGTATCCCGATATTAGTACTGGGTGGTATATTGGGTGGTCAAATTCCCCTTTACCTCCATCACGATCTAACTCTGACAGCCTCCTCTATCGAAAAGCTTGAACAGATCGATAAGACTGCGGAAGAAATGGGTGTAATAGCAAAAGTGCACCTGAAGATCGACACTGGTATGGAACGCATCGGCATGCATTACTACAGCGCTGAATCACTGCTGGAAGCATCATTGAAATGCAAGCATTTGATCGTTGAGGGTATTTTTAGCCATTTCGCTAATGCTGATGTATCTGACCTGAGCCACGCCAGACTGCAGTTGGAAAGATTCAATGAGGTATTGTCATTCTATGAGAAACGCAGCTTGCCGTACCCGATCAGGCATATAGCAAATTCAGCAGCTGTACTGCAATTACCAGAATCATATTTTGATATGGTCCGACCGGGAATAATGCTTTTCGGGGTCTATCCCTCAAATGAAGTCAAAAAGACTATCGAAATCAAGCCAGCACTAACCTGGAAATCCAGGGTAGTGTTCTTCAAAGTGGTTAAACCAGGGCATCCGGTAAGCTATGGTTCTGAGTGGCAGAGTGATAAAATGGTGCGTGTTGTGACAGTCCCGGTCGGTTTTGGTGATGGCTACTTTCGCTCTATGACGGGGAAAGCAGAAGTTCTGATCAATGGAAAAAGATACCCCGTTGTTGGGCGCATCTGCATGGACCAATTCATGGTCAATATTGATTGGGACAGTGCATACAATGGCGATGAGGTCGTGTTAGTTGGTGGAGATGAAGAATGTATCTGCGTTGAGGACCTCGCAGATTGGGCCGGAACGACCCCGTATGAAATATTAACGAATATCAATACCCGGGTTCCAAGAGCTTATAAATAAAACAAGGAATTTTCAATGGAGAACAAGAAAGAACATAAATGTGAAACATGCCCGATGAAGATAAAAGCTGAAGAGAATCCAAAAAAATTCGCTTCCAAACTTTGGAAATGGCACACAACCTGGTGCCCCGGATGGAAAGCATATCAGAGATCACTCGAGACAAATTAGAAATCCTTATTAATCAGGAATAATTAATGCAAGAAAATGTAATAGTAAAAAAAGAAGTTTGTGCCAAGATCCCAAACGATCATGGTGATTTCAGCCTTTGTTTATATTCAAATAATCAGGACGAGTTTCAACACTTAGCTCTTATCACTGGTGATATATCTGGCTGTGAAAATGTGATGGTGCGTGTTCATTCAGAATGTTTCACAGGTGAGACACTGGGTTCCCAGCGATGTGACTGTGGGTACCAGCTTGACCTTGCGATGCACATGGTTGCAGAAGAGGGCAGTGGAGTTGTGATCTATTTGAGGCAGGAAGGGCGGGGGATCGGGCTGCTTGAAAAGCTGAGAGCATATAACTTACAGGAAGAGGGCTATGACACAGTAGATGCAAACCTAGCTCTTGGACATCAGGCTGATAAACGCGATTATGCAATTGCTGCAAAGATCATTGAAGACTTGGGGATCAAATCGATTCGTCTATTGACTAATAACCCAGCAAAATTGGAACGCCTGCAGCAATTAGGAATAGAAGTGACTGCCAGATTAAGCGTTCCTCCTATCATCAACCCAAACAATCGCAATTATTTGTTCACAAAAGTTCAGAAGATGCGGCACATTCTTGACCTTTCCAGCCTGGAAGAGCAGGAAAAGGATCAATAATATTTTAAATCATATGACTGAAAATAAAAAAACGAAAAATATAATAACGAGCCTGCTTTTCCTCTTTTTAATTGCAGGGATTGCTGCGATCCTGGACCAATGGACAAAGGGCCTGGTGCGCGAAAACCTCGCCACAGGTGAGCGGTGGATGCCTTGGGAATGGCTGGCAACATATGCACGTATTTTGCATTGGCAAAACGAAGGAGCAGCTTTCGGCTTCTTTCAGGGATGGGGTTCATTTATCATAATCCTGTCTTTTGTTGTTATCGGTATGATCATTTATTATTTCCCCCAAATTCCCAAAAAGGATTGGGGCTTCAGGTTAGCATTGAGCCTCCAGATGGGTGGGGCGATCGGCAATCTTATTGACAGGTTGAAATTTGGGGAGGTAACGGATTTTGTCTCAGTTGGTAATTTCCCCCTGTTCAATGTGGCTGACAGCTGTATCTCTGTGGGTGCTGCATTGATGATACTCACATTTGCAATTCAAGAAATTCAAGAGAGAAAGCAGAAAAAAGAAGAATCAATTAAAATGGAGTAGATATTGATAGAAAGAGAGCTGGATCTGAAATTTGGTGGTGAGAAAAAACGCCTGGATCGTTTTCTATCAGAAAATCTTCCAAAGTATTCACGCTCTTTCATCCAGAAACTGATCAAGAAGGGGATGGTTGAAGTTGATGGAAAAGTAATTTACAAAACTGGCTATAAACTTGATGGGAAACACGATTTAAAAGTCTCTATTCCTGCTCCTGTGGAAACCGACCTGACCCCTGAAGACATCCCCCTGAACATTGTTTACGAAGATCACAATCTTGTGATCATAAACAAAGATCCCGGTATTGTTGTGCATCCATCAATTGGTCATAACAGCGGTACTCTTGTGAATGCTATTCTTGCGCATGATCCCAAAATAAGGGGAGTAGGGGGAGAGATCCGTCCGGGTATTGTGCATAGATTGGATAAAGATACATCCGGTCTTTTAGTGATGGCAAAGAATGATAAAACCCACCATGATCTTCAGCAGCAATTCAAAGAGCGCACTGTCCGAAAATTGTATTATGCATTAGTTGATGGGCATCCAAAAACACCTGAGGGTAAGGTAGATGCCCCGATCGGTAGAGACCCAAGACAAAGACAAAAAATGGCAGTTGTACCTCTGAAAAAGGGGCGTAATGCTATAAGTGAATTTAAGACAATAGAAAAATTTCAGAAGCATAGTTTGCTGGAAGTAAATATAAAGACTGGGCGTACACACCAGATCCGGGTTCATATGGAATTTCTTGGATGTCCGGTTGTGGGAGATAAAGTTTACGGCAAGAAGAAGCCCACACTCCCGGTAAAGAGGCAGCTGCTGCATGCTCACCAATTGGAATTAAAAATCTCTGGAAAAGAAGAGGTTTCTGTTTTCCAGGCTGATCTGCCAGAAGATTTTGGAAAAGCATTAGAGGAATTAAGAAATTAATTTCAGGAGTAATGAATGAAAATTCTGGATTTTCGATCTGATACGGTTACAAAACCAACACCCGAAATGCGGGATGCAATGGCGAAAGCTGAAGTTGGAGATGATGTGTATGGTGAGGACCCTTCAGTCAATCGTCTTCAGGAGCTTTCTGCTGAAATGACAGGAAAAGAAGCCGGGTTATTCATTCCTTCGGGGACAATGGGTAACCTGTCAGCAGTACTCGCTCATTGTCAGCGCGGCGATGAGGTCATCATGGGGAACCTTGCCCATTTATTCCTATACGAAGCTGGCTCTATTGCTGCAGTTGGTGGTGTTCAACCGCATACTATTCCAAACCAGGATGATGCTACATTGAATCTCGAGGATATCGAGAGAGCAATTCGTCCCAAAGATGCTCATTTCCCCCAGACAAAACTTATTACGATCGAGAATACTCAGAATAAATGCGGGGGACAGTCAATATCTGCGGATTATACAGATCAGGTTGGAGAACTAGCCAAAAAACACGATCTGAAACTGCACATTGATGGTGCCAGAATTTTTAATGCCGCTGCAGACCAGCGAGTTTCAGCTAAGGATCTTGTCGCTGCTGCTGATTCTGTAACATTTTGCCTGAGTAAAGGGTTAGGCGCTCCGGTTGGTTCTGTTCTATGTGGTTCAAAAGAATTTATTGTTAAAGCACACCGGATGAGAAAACAGCTTGGCGGTGGGATGAGACAGGCTGGGATCATTGCAGCTGCTGGGATATACGCGCTTGAGAATAATGTTGAGCGATTGTATGAAGACCATGCCCGTGCAAGAAGATTGACTGAGCTGGTTAAAGGTATCGATGGAATCGATTTCCATACTCAGAACACAAATATGACATATTTTGCTGTAAAAGAAGAAACAGGGCTCACATCGGACCAATTCCTGCAGAAGATCAAGCAGCTTGGTTTATTGGCCGGTGTAGAAGTTTCAGGAAGATTCCGGATGGTAACTCACATCTGGATCACTGATGCTGACATCAAAAAAGCTGCTGAAATAATGAGACAGGTTTTAAATTAGTGGTGCGCCAGCCCAAAACACTGAAATGATATAATTGATTTGTTATAAAGTTGAGATTTTAAGCAAATAACTTCAGGAGAATAATTATGGCAGATTATCTTACATACGAGGAAAGTGATCGATTAACTGAATTGGTTAGATCAAAAACGAAGCATAGTCCCAAGATCGGGATGATCCTTGGGACCGGGTTGGGAAGTTTGGCAGAAGAGGTCGAAGATGCGGATTTGATCCCATATCCGGAACTCCCCGGTTGGCCTGTTTCAACCGTGATCGGGCATACTGGTCAGCTTGTAATTGGGAAGCTGGAAGGCAAGGATGTGCTGGTGATGCAGGGTAGGGCACATTACTATGAAGGTTATGAGATGACCACTATTGGGCTGCCTATCCGTGTGATGCAGCGGCTTGGAATTGAAACCATCCTAATCACAAATGCCGCTGGGGCGGTCAATCCTGAATACATACCAGGTGATCTTATGCTGTTAACAGACCATATCAATTTGCCTGGCATGGCTGGGTTGAACCCTCTTCGTGGGCCTAACCTCGAAGAATTT
>JAUWSD010000116.1 GCA_030610225.1 Chloroflexota bacterium | reverse complement strand
GGAATTCCAAGAATTGAACTTGGACCAAAAGAAAGCCTGGCGATCACAAATGGGGCGACTTTCTAAACAGAAATCGCAGCACTGGCAATAACAAAAGCTGAATCACTTCTGAAGACTGCCAACCTTTCACTCTCGATGAGTTTGGAAGCGCTGCAGGGAACATCATCAGCATTCAATCACCTTATTCACAAAAACCGCAACCACCACGGCCAGATCAAAGTTGCTGAAGCTGTTCGCGACCTGACTGAAGGCAGCAGCTTGCTAGATGAAGCAGGACGCGTTCAGGATTCCTACTCACTGCGCTGTGCTCCCCAGGTTCAAGGCCCTGCCTGGGATCTGCTTGAATTTGTGAAGCATACAATTGAACATGAGCTAAATGCTGTGATCGATAACCCGATCATTCTCGGTCCGGGCAATGCCGTCTCTGGAGGAAATTTCCATGGTGAACCGATCGGTTTAGCAATGGACTATCTCAAGATCGCAATGGCAGAAATTGGCGCGATATCAGAAAGACGCACATATCACATGACAGACGGCAATGCCAGCGGGCTTCCATCTATGCTGGTAAATGACCAAGTTTCTGCTGGATTGAATTCCGGTATGATGATGCCTCAATACACTGCCGCATCACTCGCACTTGAAAATCAACACCTGGCTGGACCAGACTCTATTTATTCGCTGCCAACTTCCGGCGGTAAAGAAGACCACAACGCAAACTCATTTACAGCAGCTCATCATACATATAAACTATTAAAGAACTTATCGCATATTCTGGCAGTAGAACTTTTCAGTGCTGCTCAGGCAATAGACATACGAAAGATTTCTGACCCAGACCTAGTCTTGGGAAAAGGAGTACAAAAAGGATATTCAAAGATCAGAGAGCTAGTCCCATATCACCCACAGGATATTTGGTGGGGACCAGAGATCAACAAGATTAAATTCGAGATCTGGGAGAACGGTTTCTTTGCTTAATTTTATTATTTGGATATAATTAGGCCTGTTATTTTAAAGGAAAGGTAGATTATGACATTAGATTCAATCAACACAAAAACCATCACAATTACAGAAGAAGCAGCAAAGGCTGTTTTGGGAATATTTAAAGACAAAGAATTGGACGCTGAAAACAATTATTTGCGAGTGTATATTTCAGGCCAGGGCTGCTCTGGATACCAGTATGGATTAGGTATCGAGAAAGAAAAAAGAGAAAGTGACTTTGTTTTTGAAGGACACGGAGTAAAAGTATTGGTCGACGATTCTTCAATCGAGTATATGAACGGATCAAGCATTGATTTCGTGACTATGGATGGACAATCTGGTTTCAAAGTAGAGAACCCCAATGTTGCAGCAAGCACCTGTGGTACAGGTGACTCAAGCAGCTGCGGTGGTTCTTGCTAATATAATTTCAAAAAAAGGCCCCAGATAATATCTGGGGCCTTTTTCTTTAATTCAACTATTTATCTTCTTGAATAAATAACCAGTGCACCAAAAAGTGCAACAACAAACAAGCTCACGATCACCAATCCCATCGGGATACCTGAAATGATCCCACCGGATGTATCTGCAGAATGGGTTGCGATCACCAGTTGCGCTGGAGCTGTGAAGGTCGGCAGCCGTGTTCCTGGCTGATCATTGATGAATTGCGCTGCCAATGTCGGATCAATAGTGGGGGTAACTTTTGGGGTCGGGGTGCCAACAGGCTCCAAAATTGGAAGCGTATGATTATTTATCACCAGCGGTGAATAAACCCACCCTTCTCCTGTTGGAGAGCCGTAATACTTGACCTTGATCCAAAAACCCTCAGCAGTTTGCCCCAGTGCTGGTACCACTTCATTATTATATAGAATTCCAAGTTCTTCGAAATCAGTTGAAGGCCCTGAGCGGACATATAACCAACCTGTTGTTGACAGTATCGTGACTGTCGGTCCCGACGGGGTACCTGTCACAGTTGGAAAAGTTAAAGTCGGCTGCTGTAAAAGATCTCCAGCATTTACATCTGAAAATTTAACTCCGCTGATCAAGATCGCAGCAGTGATTATTATTAGTCCGATGGTAATTCTATGTTTTTGCATCAAGCCTCCGATTTGCTGATGTGGATTATAATCTAAGATACATATGGATACAAAATTCTTTCATGGAAATATTAATGCCGAAGACTTGGCTGTAATTCTGGTCCACCGCTTCAATCGCGGGAATCTGGTCTCCCAATACACTCATAGCGGAAAGCAGTGGGTTGTTCAGGTCGCAAGCAGGATCAATGCAAGATCAGGGGGGGAAACAGCATTGGGCGTGAATATCCTTCAGATGGATGATGGCATCAGCATCAGTATGGGAAAACAAAATTGGCTCGGGATTGCTGCCAGTATCGGGATCTCTCTATTCTCGTTTCTGACCAGAAATCCTTTGAATGTAATCTCGAGGATCGATGATATTGCGCAGGATATTGAGAACCTCAGCCTGGACGATCAGGTCTGGGCGGTGATAAACGAAGCTTTAGCTGCTTTTGGGGCAACCCACGAATTATCTGACCGATTGAAAAGAACAGGCTGCGAGTACTGCGAAACAGCAAATCCTGTCGGACAGCCGCGCTGTATTGCCTGCGGTGCACCCCTCGGCAACTCCCAACCAATTACATGCATGAACTGCGGCTTTGTTGCAGCACCCGGTGACACTCACTGCACGAACTGTTCAGAAAAACTATAGGATCAAAATTTATCCGATTGCTTCAAGCCTACGGGTTTCGATAGTATCAAGTAGAGCGTGATAGGCCTTGCTGAATGCAGCTACGCCCTCTTCTTCCAGTTCATCCGTTGCCTTGTCAAGATCAATCCCAATATCTTTAAGTTGAGAGAGATATTCCAGATTCTGATCCACATTGATCATCAACTCAGGGCTTACAGCTCCATGATCAAGAAAGGCTGTCAAAGTGGCTGGTGGGATCGTGTTTACCGATAGAGGCCCGATCAGGGAGTCGATATAAAGTACATCGGGATATGCCGGGTCCTTGGTGCTTGTAGAAGCCCACAGCGGTCGCTGCACCATTACCTTCTTCTCAAAAAGATTCAGAAATCTTTTACCCTCAAATATCTGTGTGAAAATCTGATAAGCTTTCTTCGCACTTGCAATAGCGATCTTACCTTTTAATTTCTCTGCAATTTCCTGATCGGTTGCCTGGGATAACAACTTATCGATCTTTGAATCAATTCTGGAGACGAAGAAAGATGCCACAGAAGAGATACCATTGATAGATTTACCAGCTTCCAGACGGTCTTCCAACCCAGCGAGGTATGCATCCATGACTGCTTGATATCTTTCAACCGAGAATATCAATGTGACATTGACGTTGATCCCCATCGATATGACTTTGCGGACAGCAGGTAATCCAGCCTTTGTTGCAGGTATCTTGATCATCAAGTTTGGTCTGTTTACCAAATTCCAAAATCTCTCAGCGTCAGCAATTGTTCCAGCTGTGTCATTTGCCAGATCAGGATTAACCTCCAAACTCACATAGCCATCAACCTTGCTGGACTTCTGATAAACATCGAAGAAAATGTCAGACGCTCTTTGGATATCCCTGATAGCAAGAGCTTCATAGATCTCTTCTGCTGTCTTGCCTTCTTTGGCAAGAGGGATCAGTTTCTCATCATAATCAGATGTCTTTCCTATCGCGTTATGGAAAATACTTGGATTGGATGTAACTCCGTAGATCTCACCCCGCTCCACCATCCCGGCTAGATCACCATTATCAAGTAATTTCTTCTGGATATTGTCGTACCAGAATGACTGCCCCATTTGATATGCTTGAATTGCTTTATTTATCATGATTCTCCCAAATTAAAGTTCAGTATATTTTATTTTATGTTCTTGAAATCTATTCTTCATAACCTGAAATGCTTCAGGATTATTATCCACCAATATTATTCGGCGCCCTAATTCCAATGCGGCCGCTCCAGTGGTTCCACTGCCAGCATAAAAATCTAATACCAGGTCACCTTCACTGGATGAGGCTTGAATTATTCGCCGCAGAACACCCAATGGTTTTTGAGTTGGGTATCCGGTCTTTTCTTTGCCGGTCGGACTGACTATCGTATGCCACCATGTATCGGTTGGCAGTTTTCCCTTCGCAGCTTTTTCCTTGCTCACCAATCCCGGTGCCATATATGGGATGCGGTCAATATTTTCACGGTTGAATGTGTATTTGTCCTGGTCTTTGACATATACCAAAATATTATCGTGTTTGGCGGGCCACTTATTCTTTGCGCGTCCACCGTAATCATAAGCCCAGATGATCTCATTCAGGAAGTTCTCACGCCTAAAAATCTGATCCAATAATACTTTACAGTAATGGACTTCACGGTAATCAATGTGGAAATAAAGAGTGCCAGAGTCCTTCAGGATCCTAAAAGATTCTTCCAACCTGGGACGAATATATTCGATGAAATCGTCAAAGCTGTCATCATAACCTTTTGTACCTTTTTTTATGGTCTTATATCTTTCGCCCTTGAAACCAACCCTGTCCCCATCTACACTGCGTTCAGTGCTGATCTGTGTTCGTGATTGTCGTTTACCTGTGTTAAAAGGCGGATCAATATAGATCAGATCAATTGCTCCATCAGGGATCTGCTTTAATACTTTAAGGTTCTCGCCCAGGATTATCTGGGCATCAAGACTCATGTCCATTGATTATCCGATCAACTCCAGCGCTTTCTGGATCACATTTTCAGCCGTGAAGCCAAACTTCTCATACACCACTGACTGGGGAGCTGATGCGCCATAACCATCATGCCCGATAATAACTCCCTCTGATCCAACATATTTTTCCCAGCCAAGTGTAATTCCGGCTTCAACTGATATTCTTTTACTCACATTAGGTAAT
>JAUWSD010000022.1 GCA_030610225.1 Chloroflexota bacterium | reverse complement strand
TGTCAAACCTGTTCGTGACGCATTGAGGCTTATAGCTGACATAATAAAGATCCGCTGGCGTTCAGTCTGGGGATCATATCAGTAATATATTGTTTTTATCCAACAAACATGTATTTATAAAGTGTTTATAGTTTTGAGATGATCTCTTCCCTGTCATGACCGACAGATACCATTGAGATCGGGTATTCGAGGCAGATTCCAACCAGCCGTCCATAGTTTCATATACAGGATCACATTCATACTGCGTGCCAGCATGTGAAGTCAAATGCAATCGTGTTAGTAAAGGGTGAGGCGACTATCGGAATCGGTGGGGGGCAGCCGAACAGGGTTGATTGTGTTGGGATCGCAGCACAAAGAGCAGGAGAGAAATCAAAAGGAGCTGTGATGGCATCGGACGCTTTCTTTCCTTTCCCGGATACTGTTGAAGAAGCAGCCAAACATGGGATCACAGCAATTATCCAACCCGGTGGTTCACTGAAGGATCAGCTATCGATAGACTGCGCTAATATGCATAATATCGCGATGGTATTTACCGGTTTCAGGCATTTCAGGCATTAAAAATTTTGTGTCATTTCTTTTTTGTCCAATGGCTACATCAATGTCTGCAACCTCAAAGGTGGCTTTCGAGCATGGACCAGCGCTAGATATCCAGCATTTGCATATGTAATTCAATAAGCTAAAATCTCTAAAAACATGAAAGTGTCTATGTGAAGAAGGCTATTTTCATTTTAAGTAAAGCTAAGATACAAGCCCAATCTCCTGTATAATGAAATTTGATGACCAAGATTCTTAGCATTTTTAGCCAAAAGGGAGGCGTGGGTAAAACCACTGTTTCTGTTAACCTGAGTGCTGCCCTTTCCCTGATATTGACTCACAAAAATCCCGAAAAACCCGGCAGGGTTCTGCATGTAGACTTGGACGAACAGGCTCAATCTGTTTCTGTTCTGGCAAAGATCGGGAAAGAAAACGGCGAAGAAAAACCAAATGGGAACCTGGCTGATGTTTTGATGTGGAATTCTTATACACCGGTATCTATGCTGATCCAGCAATCCTCAATTCCATTGCATGGGGGAGGGAATTTGGATTATCTCCCGTCAAACAGGAAAATGATGGCGCGCGTTAATTCTGTTCTGGAAAACGCCGGCATCGATGGCTTGCACCGCTTATCAGAGGTGCTGGAGCCAATAAAGCATTTCTATGAATTCATCGTAATTGATAATCCCCCCAGTTTGAATTATCTCTCTCTTAATAGTCTGATAACTGCTACCCATGTGCTCCTGCCTACTCAGCTTGAAACCCCCGCAGTGGATGGGCTGGTCAATACTATCCAAACTATCAGGCGAATTCAGAATACCCATAACAGAAAGCTGAAGCTGCTGGGAATACTTCCAAATATGTGTGATTTCAGAATGTCCGGCCATAAACGAATGTATGAGATCATGAAAGAGCATTACAAGGGGCTTGTACTTCCTCCGATCAACCGCAGATCAGAAGTCACATATGCAACAACCAAAGGACTGGATATCTTCAGCTTCAGGCCGCCAAGGTCAAAAGCAGATTTAACCTCATCCAGCCTTGCATCGAAGGATTTTGGTATCTTGGCAAATATCGTTCTAAAAAGAATGCTTGAGTAAGGATGGAGGGGCTATGAATGAAGACTTGAAAAATGAAGTGATATTTCAGGGCGATGGCGAAAGCCAGATCGACGGCATTATCCCTGACGGATCCGAGAAAAGACGCAGCCGCCCACCTCATGTGGTCTCTGTGCCTGTGAACAAGATCATACCAAACCATAGCCAGGCCAGATTCATCATCCCCCCGCAGATCGAAGAAAAATTTTATAAGAGGCAGCTGAATTGTTTTGAAGCTGGACGGGAATTCCTTAAGATTGCGACCTCTGATCCTGTGCTGAATAAACTGACCACAGAACTGCTCAGGTTGGGCAAATCAATTGAGGAATCGGGCCAGATATTGCCGGTGGTGGGAGCATGGGAACGCTCGGAACTTGGCGACTTGTATTTCAACCTTTTCCTTGGGACTCGCAGATTCTGGGGAGTTGTTCTGAATTCGCTGCAGGACAAAGACGGCGGCATGCCAGGTTTATATGCTTTGGAAGCGGGTATGACCAGAACTGATGACCTATCGGTGTTGAATATTCACCAGAGCAGCTTGAGTGTGATCGAGCAGAGCAGGGCGGTGGCTGGATTGATAGTGAACAGGCTGGGGATCAAAAAGGAAGAAGATGAATCGGAATTGGATCGTCTGCGCAGGTATTTCAGCAAGCGCAGGATTCCAAAGAAGATATGGAAAGAAGTGAAAGAAGTATTTGGGTTGGATCAGAATCATGCCAGGGAATTGCTCAATTATTTGAATTTACCTGACATTGTGTTGTATTTTGCTTCTACAGCTGCTATGACCGAAGAAGACCTGCAGGAACTTGTGGGACTTGATGAGAATGAGCAGGTGATCGAGATCAAGAATATTTTTATGAAGAGAGTGGTTTCCAGCGAGGAGAGTTCAATTGAGCTGCCTGAGCTTGTTGAGACCAGATCTGAAGCGGAGATATTGACGGAAGCGATCCGGCATTGGTTTGACCTTTCAGAGGAAAGAGGCAGTCATAAGGATTTCCTGGATGTGGCTGCGCTGCTGATGGAACAGATCGGTGATGATCATGAGCTGGAACAGTTCGCCAGGCGGCTTATAAATCTGGCCCGGGATATTCGGGTGACCAAGACCAGAATATAAAAAAAGCTCCTCGTAAGAGGAGCTTTTTTTCAGACAACCACCTCTTTAGTACTTGAGGAGAAACTCAGATTCAACATTAAAGAAAGTAAAAATACCGGAATTTCAAATATAATTATTTACGAACATTCTTTTTACAAGGAACCGATAATGTCAAAATTCGTAGCATCTATCGACCAGGGAACCACCAGCACAAGATGTATCTTATTCAACTTTCAGGGGGAAGTTGTCGGGGCGCATCAACTGGAGCATGAACAGATCTATCCAAAGCCAGGATGGGTTGAACATGACCCTCTTGAAATATGGAGGAATACAGAAGAAGCGGTAAAAGGCGCAGTACGAAAAACAGGGGCTTCAATTGACGAGATTGCTGCTGTTGGGATCACAAACCAGCGCGAGACCACAGTAGTATGGGATAAACGCAGCGGGAAGCCTTATTACAACGCGATAGTCTGGCAGGACACCCGCACGGACACTATCATTACTGAACTTGGAAAAAAGGGTGGGCAGGACCGTTTCCGCAGCAAAGTCGGGCTTCCGTTAGCCACATATTTTTCAGGGCCGAAGATCAAATGGATCCTGGATAATATTGATGGGGTGCGCGCTGATGCATAAGCAGGGTATGCCCTCTTTGGTAATATTGACCCCTGGCTGATCTGGAATTTGACGGGTGGAGTAGATGGGGGAAAGCATGTCACCGATGTGACGAACGCCAGCCGTACGATGTTGATGGACCTGGTAACTTTGGATTGGGATGCTGATATCTGCAGTGAGATGGGAATCCCGATGCAGATGCTCCCCGAGATCAGGCCCTCCTCTGAAATATATGGGCATACAAGAAAAGACGGCCCTTTTGGGGGTTCGGTGAGGGTTGCTGGAGACCTTGGCGATCAGCAGGCTGCGACCGTGGGGCAGGCCTGTTTTGAGGTTGGTGAGGCCAAGAATACATACGGCACAGGCTGTTTCATGATCCTCAACACAGGCAAAGAGATCATGCAGTCGGAAAATGGGCTGCTGACGACCGTCTGCTACCAGTTTGGCGATGAAGAGCCGGTCTATGCCCTTGAAGGCTCGATAGCCATCACCGGTGCTTTGATACAATGGCTGCGTGATAACCTGAAATTGATCGATTCATCTGATGAGATCGAAAATCTGGCAAATACAGTTGAAGATAACGGCGGGATATACTTTGTTCCAGCCTTTTCCGGGCTATTTGCCCCGTATTGGCGCTCAGATGCCAGGGGGGTAATCGTTGGATTGACGAGATTTGTAAACCGCGGACATTTTGCCCGGGCGGCCCTTGAAGCAAGCGCTTATCAGACTAAAGAAGTGCTGGATGCAATGAAAGCTGATTCCGGGGTGGAGCTGAAAACGCTGAAAGTAGATGGGGGGATGGTCACGAACGAGATATTGATGCAGTTCCAGGCGGATGTGCTTGGGGTGCCAGTGATCAGGCCGATGGTGACGGAAACAACAGCGCTTGGTGCAGCCTATGCGGCAGGTTATGCAGTTGGTTTCTGGAAGAGCAAAGAAGAGATGCGGGCCAACTGGGCGGTCGATAAGACATGGCAGCCGGATAAGGATAGCAAGGCTGGTACTGAGCTGTTTGCCCAGTGGAAGAAAGCGGTAACAAGAACTTTTGACTGGATCGATAGGGAAGATTATGGGCGATAGAAAAACACAACTGCAGCGTATAAAAGACAATAAAGATATCAGCGTGTTGATAATTGGGGCTGGCATCAATGGGATCGGCACATTCAGGGACCTGGCATTTCAGGGTGTGGATGTATTGATGATTGACCGGGGTGATTACTGCAGCGGAGCCAGCGCGGCTTCCTCCCAGATGGTTCACGGCGGGATCAGGTATCTTGAGAACGGCGAGTTCAGGTTGGTGCGTGAAGCTGTGCAGGAACGCAACCTCCTGATCGAGAATGCACCTCATTTGGTAAAACCGCTCCCGACAACCTTCCCACTATTTAAGATCTTCTCCGGTTTGCTGAATGCCCCGCTGAAATTCCTGGGACTTTTAGACAAACCCTCAGAGCGGGGGGCTTTGGTGATCAAGATCGGGATGACATTTTATGATTACTTTACCAGCAAGCAGCAGACAGTCCCCCGACATGAATTCATGGATCGGGGGCAGTCACTACGCAAATTTCCGAAGTTAAATCCCGCGATCAAATATACCGGGACGTATTTCGATGGCGCCATGCCCTCTCCTGAGAGGATCGCGGTTGAGTTGGTGGGGGACTCTGTCAGGGAAAGTGAAAATGCCATTCCCATGAATTATGTCAGCTTTGTATCAGCGAAAGCAGACACGGTTGTGCTGAGGGATGAAACAAGCGGAGAGACTTTTGATGTCAGGCCAAAGATCGTGGTGAATGCAGGCGGTCCCTGGATCGACATTGTCAATAGATCTATGGGTAAGCAGACAGAATTCATCAGGGGTACAAAAGGCTCGCATCTTGTATTGGACCACCCTGAATTAAGGGCAGCGATGGGGGAGAATGAATTCTTCTTTGAGAACAAGGACGGCAGGATCGTATTGATCTTCCCCCTGCACGACAAGGTGTTGATCGGAACATCTGATCTTGATATTGATGACCCTGATCAGGCTATCCTGACAAATGAGGAAGCAGAGTATTTCTTCGAAATGGTGAAGATCGTATTCCCTGATATTAAGCTGGATAAGTCCCAGATCGTGTTTACGTTTTCAGGGGTGCGACCGCTGACATATAGTGATTCCAAGTCCAGTGCACAGATTAGCAGGGACCATAAGATAGAGGTTGTTGAAGCTGGAGATGGATTGGAGTTCCCAGTATATTCCTTGGTCGGGGGAAAGTGGACATCATTCAGGGCCTTTTCTGAGCAGGTTGCAGATAAGGCGCTGATTAAGCTGGGCTTTGAACGAACTGCGAGCACAGAAGATATGAAGATCGGTGGGGCAAATGGGCTGCCGGTAGGTGGAGAGGATAGGCAGAATTTCATTACTTCTCTTCGGGACAAGTTTAAAATTCCGGGAGAGAGAGCAGAATCGCTGGTGGGAATATACGGAAGTCAGGCAATCGGAATTCTGCAGACCGGAGATGAAATAATGTTGGCTGAGTATCCGATGATGAGCAGGGGTGAGGTGAAATTCCTAATCGAGAATGAAGATGTAGTTCATCTGGATGATCTGATATTCCGCCGCACCATGATCGGAAAGCTGGGAATGCTGACAGAAGCGGGATTAGCAGAATTAGCTGAAATTTGCGCTGAAGTCCTAGCTTGGGACCAGACTTTGAGGAAGAAAGAGATCGAGAGAGTGGTTCAGATAATGGAAGCGAAACACCGCATGAGATTCAACCAATATATTGAGAAAATACGGAATTGATTTAAACTGCAGATAGGAATATTAGAAGGTGAAAAACCCCGTCTGCTAATTACTGGCAAGCGTTTCACTTTGGCACAGAAATTGCATTAGTATATATAAGAATAATAGTCTCTCAAAACGATAGAAATTAAAACATGTATTTTTTTGTGATTCTGAGGTAGATTCATACAGAGCAAAATTATGAAATATCTGAAAAGAATATCAAATTCAAATAGATGGGCATTTATATTTTGGAATTCTATGCCAATAGCGGTGCTTGTCATCCTGATTGGTGTAGTTGTTTTTAAATTGACGGAAATTTCTGATCTGAACACTGGAAATCTTATTGGCTTCTTTCTGATCGCATTGATTGCCATATTGATCATTATCTATGCATATGCGACCAGTATCATAGGCAGTGTAATAGAAATGTCTGGGAAGCTGCGCGGAGAAGCTGAAGTAGAATCCCTGAATGCTGAAGAGAAATTCAGGATCATATTTGAAAGATCTGAGATCGGGATAGCTTTGCTGGATAAAGAAAGATCCCTGATCATGGCCAATGCTTCGTTCCAGAGCATGTTTGGTTATCAAGAAGAGGAATTGGGTGGAATGGAATTTACAGAATTCATTCATCCGGATGAAAGAGAAAAAGAACTTGACCTTTATACAAATTTGGTCAATGCAAAGATCAATAACTATAAAATTGAAAACCGCTTCGTCAACAAGAGCGGGGACGCATTCTGGGGAAATTTGTGTGCTGGTGTTGAGCGAGACGAGAATGGTCACCTCGCTGCAATGATCATAATGCTTGAAGACATCGCGGAAAAAAAACATTCAGAAAATAAACTGAAAGATTATACCGACCGACTTGAAAACATGATCGAAGAACGCACCATGGAATTATTTGAAGCGCAGGAACAGCTTGTGCGTAAGGAAAGGCTGGCAGAGATCGGGGAGATGGCTGGCGGAATTGGTCACGAACTCCGAAATCCCCTGACCAGCATCTCAAACGCAGCTTACTACCTGAAGATGGTTTTGGCAGATGAAGACGAAAATATCACCAAGGTCATTGATATTCTTTCGCGGGAAGTGGCAAGTTCTGAGAAGATCATCTCAAGCCTTTTGGATTTCACAAGGATCCAGGCAGCCAGTCAGGAAAAATGTGAGATAAAGTTACTGATCGAGGAAGTGCTTGGCAGAAGTGAGATAGCTCCTGAGATCAGGGTCATAGATAATATCCCGGAGGACATCCCCGCGGTCTTTGTCGACTGTGACCAGATCAAGCAGGTGTTCTTGAATCTTGTAGCGAATGCAGTGCAGGCAATGCCAGATGGCGGTGACCTGGAATTATATGCTAAAACAAATGGAAACAGGGTGTCCATCAGTATAAAAGATACAGGTGTTGGGATAAAAAAGAAAAATATTAAGAAGTTGTTCGAACCTCTATTTTCCACAAAATCAAAAGGACTCGGCCTGGGTTTGGCCTTATCCCAAAAAATCACTGAAGCAAACGGGGGGGCAATCACAGTGGAGAGTGAAGAGGGTGAGGGGAGCACATTTACTGTGGCTCTGCCTAAGAATTAAAGCTTGTGTCCATGACCAATTCAGAATATTATTGGTCATGTTTTATGTCCAGTAATTAATTATATAGAAGGGAAATCGCCCCGATCAGCAGTGGAGATAAATGTCTGAAAATACACTAAAGCCCAAAACGAAAAAATACGCCTGGGTGATATTGGCGATAGTATACGCGGCAAGCGTTTCAAGCGGTATGATGATGAACAAGGTCTCGCCCTCGATCCCGATCATGCTGGATACTTTTGGTATTAACCTGAGCCAGGCAGGCTTGTTGATGTCTGTATTTGCATTTACTGCTGTTTTACTAGCGATCCCTGTGGGGGTATTGATCAGCAGACTTGGGCAGCGGACTACTGCTGTGATCGCGTTTGCCGCGCTCATCCTTGGATCTGTGATCGGTGCTGTATCTGAGAGTTTTGCTCTTTTGCTTTTCAGCAGGATGTTAGAGGGGGTTGGCGCTGCACTGCTATCTGTTTTAGCCCCTGCTATGATCGCGATGTGGTTCCCTCCTGAAACGAGCGGCACACCTGTTGGGATTTGGTCAACTGCAATACCTGTCGGTGGATTTTTATCACTGACTTTTATTCCTGGATACATAGAGAGTTATGGCTGGCAACATGTTTGGTGGGGCACTGCTGCAATTACATTGCTTATTCTGATATGCTTTGTTATCTTCTTTAAACCTCTGCCGGGCGTTGAAGCAAAGCAGGAAAGTTTTGCAGATCAGACCGCAAATTTAAGGAATCTTTTTAAAAACAAAAGTATCTGGCTGGCAGGCCTCGCGATCATGTGCTTCACACTGGTTATCATGCCCGTTGTTACATACTATCCAACCTTTTTGACAGAGAATAAAGGCATTGATCTTAGCACAGCCGGTTTCCTGGTTGGTCTTATCAGCCTGGCAACACTCCCATTCTCTCCTCTAGCTGGTTGGTTCTCAGATCGGATCGGATCAAGGAAAATAGTGGTGATTGTTGGCTTCCTGATCATGCTGCCAATCTTCGCCAGCCTGTTCAGTGTCTCCGGATGGGTGATCACCTTGTATATGATCCTGTTGGGCGTAGGGGTTGCTTCAATCCCGACACCGCTCTATGCTGCAGTACCTGATCTGGTGGGGGATGTCAAAATGGTGGGATTTGGGATGGCTGTGTTAACCATTGGTTTAAATCTTGGCACTGTTGTTGGCGCACCTGTATTTGGGGCATTGGTTGACTTGGTTGGATGGCACACAGCAGCCTATATCTTTGCTCCTTTTGCTATCCTGGGAATTCTAATCTCGATCATTAATAAAAAATTGCGCTAATTGAATAAGGCGATCAAATTTCATTGTTCTATTTAAAACTAATAAAAAATCAGTGGTGTTTTTGTGTACATAAAGAGGGGAGATGTGAATATTAAGTATATTGATGAAGAAAGAATCGAGTTTGTTGGATATAATGTTAATCTAAATACTTTTAGGAGATTAAGATGAGATTTGGAACTACTGAACTGATAATTGTATTGGTGATCGTTGTGCTTCTATTCGGTGTTGGCCGTATTGGAAAGATCGCTGGCGAGCTTGGAGGCGGAATTAAGGCATTTCGCAAAGGCTTGAAAGAAGACGAAGAAGGCGAAGACGAGACCGATACAGAAGAGAACGCCTAGGCTTTTTAAATCTGGCAGTGAAATTAATTTCGGAGAAAATGAATGAACTTTTTGGGAATAGGTCCATTAGAGTTGGTTTTATTTATATTGATTGCTCTTGTTGTTTTGGGGCCTGATGATATTGTGAAGTTTAGCAAGAAGTTGGGCGGATGGATGCGGAATGTACGCAAATCTGACACCTGGGAAAATGTTGTTAAGATGAGCGATGAGGTCAGGAAGATACCTCAGAATTTAATGGATGAAACAGGCATTGATGATATTAAAAAAGACCTGACCAAGACTGGAAAAGAGATCAAAAAAGATTTCGTGGATATCGAGGAATTTAACAAGGAATTAAATAGAACCAAGCTGGATATTGAGAAAAATTTCGCTGACAAGAAAATCTATAAACCAGATCTGGAAGAGCCGACCAAGAAAGATCCTGAAGAAACAAAATAATAGGTGAATATTAAAAATAAAACAGGACAGCGTTAGCTGTCCTGTTTTTATTGTAAATATTGAATTTACAGTCTTGAGACTTCTTGAGCCTGCGGGCCTTTTTCACTGTCTACGACAGTAAATTCGACTCGATCGCCTTCGTCAAGTGTCTTGTATCCATCACCAACGATAGCGTTGAAGTGAACGAATACATCGCTTCCGGATTCACGTTCAATGAATCCAAAGCCTTTTGTGTTGTTGAACCATTTTACGGTTCCTGTTTCTTTCTCTGACATGATTTGGAACTCCTTTCTAGTTTACTGCTTTGGTTTACTTGGGTTCCAAATCTAAAGGTGTACTTTGTATCTAGAACTTCTGTTAACAAGCGCAAGATTTTACCATTGAATCGATGATATTGTCAACTAATTTCACTATCAATATTTAGGGGTAAAATGTTAGAAAATCGTATAATTTCTACTTTGGGTTCAATCTATTGGAAGGTAAAATGAGTGTTGATGTTGGTTTTGAGCTCATATTATTTTGGTGATTTGGAAAATTGGCATTCTGCATTATATAATTAAGTTTAATGCTTTCATCGCAACTAAAAATTAGAAAGAAGCATTATGAGGAGTATGAGATGTCTGAAGAAAAATTTACCAAAGCTGAATGGCATAGAAAGTATGCGGTTCAAGCTTTTAATTCAACATGGGATTATATGGAAAAGGGAAAGTGGACCGAAGACGAAAAATTTGAAAT
>JAUWSD010000081.1 GCA_030610225.1 Chloroflexota bacterium | reverse complement strand
CTTTATCAGTTGCCGCATACATTTGGGCTTTGAGCTTCAATACATCCTCGTTTGTCGGGGAGATTCTTTCAGCGGCCAGCAGGTATTTGTTTGCTGTATCAAAATCGGATGAGATCAAGGAGACTTCAATTGCAAAGATGTAGCTAGAAATTCCATTTGGCTCTAGCTCAAAAACCTTCTCAAAGGCTTCTTTTGCTTCTACAGAAAGGTCCAGTTTGGCATAAGCTTTAGCCAAATTCTTCCATACATCTGTTGAGGTGGGGGCTAAGCCTGTGGCAATCTCCAGAATTCGAACTGAGTCCTTATAGCTTTTGCTCTCAAGGTATAGCTTTCCAAGCTCAATGTAGAATGAAGCCTGGTTGGGGTCGATCTGGATGGCCTGTTCATAACTGTGGATTGCATTATTCAGGTAACCAAGAGTATGAGCGACTTTACCGGCAAAGGCATGCCAGTGGGGCTCATTGCTCCAGTGGAGCAGGGCCTGGTTGATGCTGTTCATTGCGATCTGCATGTCTCCAGCTTTTTCTGCCGTCAGGGCCAAGGCTGCCAGGTAGAGCGGATCTTCGCTTTTTGTTTCATATGCCAGCAGGGCGTGGTCAAACGCATCTGATGCTTCGCTGTCTATCAAGTTGATCGCCAATTGGATATGAACCCTGGCATCTTCCAGATACTCTGGTTTGATCCCCTCAAGTGAATACCCGGTGCCTGTTTTACGGGATACTGCCAATGCCGCTGCAATCTCTGACGATGAGCTTTGTTTTTGCCCGTAGTTTGGGATCGAATTTGAGAAAATATATGAGCAGCGGGTATTAAGCCTGTCAATTGCGCTCTTTGCTTCAGCTGATTTTGCTGCCAACCCGGCTGATTCGATCGCTTGTCGGCACTCCTGCCCAAATCTGGGGCTGAGCGTGATCGCACCGGGGCCGTTTACCTGAACATTCAGGTAGCCGCATAATTCTTGGTACTCTGCCTGTTCCACAAAGACACGGGCCAGCAGGTAATTGCTGAATAGCGGTTGTGCCCCTGAATTTTTGAAGACTCTTGAGAGCTGCAGGGCGTCTTCCCATCTCTGGGTTTTCATGGCTGCTAATACCAACCCAAGAATATTCTCGGCTTTGATATCTTTTTCGTTCATTGATACGCGGAAATCCTGCCAAGCTGACCAGGCTTCCACATATACATCCTGAGCTTTTGTATATTCACCTGAATTGATCAATGCGATGGTTTTCAAGGAGCTCCATCTGAAATCATTTGCGTCCTCGTATTTCTCAAGAATGATCGAGAGTATATCTGGCAGATCAAGCATCGCAGCCAGCAAGGCATTGTACTTATCAATTTCGATACAGCCATCCGCAGTTTTCAGGCAGAGATCATATGCCTGGGAGAAGGACAAATTGTTGAATAGTAATTTCAACAGATCCAACTTGGCTTCATGATTGGTAGGATCAAGGCTGACAACTTCAGTTGCGTTGGCAATTGCCTGATCGACATTTCCACTTTCGAAGTAGATCTTTGAAGCCTGCATCCTTGTTTCTGTTTCATTTGGTTCGATTTCAATGATCTTGTTGATGGTTGAGATGGCAGCATCAGAATTGTTGAGCCTGATGTGCAGGTCAGATTTTGTTTTCAGGATTGCGACATTATTTGGGTCGAGAGCCAACTGCTCTTCGATGGCATTCAATGCTAGTTTGAAGTCACCTTTGTCCAGATAGATCTTGACCAGATCAGAGAGCAGGGTGGTCTTCTGTGAGTGATCGCATTCGATCGCCTTTGAAAGGTAGGGGATCGTTTCATTTTTATCGAGGTCCATCAGAGCCTTTGCAGCCAGCTCATATTCTGAAGCCTGGACATCTTCGAGGTCCAGAAGTTTGCGGAAGCTGACTTTTGCTGAAGCTGGATCCTGATTCTTTACATGTTCCTGCCCCAATCTGGTCAGAATGCTGCTTTTATCATCTGCAATTTCGAGTGCAAAGGTGAGGGCGTTGATAGCCAGATTGTGATCGCCTGTGCTTGAGGCCTGATCTGCAGCCCAGATCAATGATTCAAAATCATGCTGGCATCCTACTAATATCTGGTGCAGGATCTCGTTTGCCTTCATTTCCAGATTTTGCTCAAGATATGAGCTGTACAGGATCTTCAGGATATTCGTCTGATTTGGGTGTTCGCCCCTGAAAGTTTCAAGCACTGCAATCGCTGTTTCCGGCTGGCCATTCTTTCTTGAGACTTCAGCCAGACCTGTGTAAACCCTGAATTTCAAGGGCAGGTCCAGAATTGATTTTGATCGGATGATCTGCTTGAAATTTGCGCTAGCAGCTTCAAAATCACCCTTGGCGGATAATAACTCTGCCTGAGTAATGACCGCGAGGGGGTTATCGGGGTATTTGTTCAGGATCCCGTTTACGATAGATTCTGCTTTCTCTATCTGATCGCTTGATTTGATCAATGCAACTGCATAATCAAGCTGCATCTCGATACTCGCTGTCTTATCCTCTACTGATCCTTCGAGAATATTCATCGCTTTCTCTGATCTTCCATTAGCTATCAATGCTTTTACATAAGCTGAGATTATTTCGGAATCAGTTGAGGCATTCTCGAATGATTTGACTAAAACCTTTTCTGCTGTTTCAGTTTCATTTGCAGCTAATAGCGTCTGCCCATACTGCAGATTTATCTTCTTTCGCAGTTCTGAGACTGCTGCATCTGAGTTCTTATAAGCGATCTTATATTCTGAAAGGGCTTCATTTTGGTGATCTTCGATCTCATATAACTCACCTAAAGCATATCTGACGGCTGAATTATCCGGGAGATGGACGATGGCGACTTTCAAATTATCGATCGCGACCTTGTTTCGGCCCTTTTTATTGTGATAATCGGCCAGAGTCAGCCATGTTTCCGGTGTTTCAGGATCGATCGAGATAGCCTGGTTGAGGTGCTGGACTGCTTGCTCTTCATCACCGTTTTCCATCATTGCTTTGCCAATGACTGCGTGTGCAAATGCGTTCACCTGATCGATCTCGAGAGCTTTGCTTGCAGATTCAACTGCTTCAACCATGTTGCCATTTTTCAGGGAGATATTTGCCAGCGTGGCAAGCTCATCTGAGCTGGTTTCCGCATTGTTTTCAACGATGCTTTTATAGACTTTTTCAGCCTCGTCCCATTTATGTGCTGATGACAGGGCTGAAGCAAGATTTTTCTTGACCTTGAGGTCGTTGGGTGAAAGGGCGGAGGCCAATGAAGCTGACTCGAGTGCGGCTTCATTGTTTCCAGCCAGAATATTCTTTTTGGTCAGGGAATTCAGGAGGTTTACATTATTTGGATCGTTCTTTATAGCTTTTTCCAATGATTCGATCGATGAAGCTGACAGTTTGGAAAAGGATTTTTCGTCACTTTTTGACTTCACCCTCTCAAAAGCTGTTTGAGCGATCTCATCCTGCTCATCCTGTGAGGCATCCACGCCGATCTGATAAGCTAGATCTTCCTGGTATTTTTCAGTGATCCTTCTAGCTGCATCGAGAAGGGGAAGGGCCTGCTCGTATTTTCCTGCATAGCGCAGAAGTTCTGCGGTTTCATATACCTCATGCAGAGAATTGAAGTCATCTTCACCATATTCAGCTGTACCCAGCTTGTCAAGAAGTTTCTCTGAGATGCTGTGGGTAAGCAGTTTATCAGAGCTGTTCAGATTTCTCAGGAGAGCGAGTCTTTCCTCAGAGCCCATGCTTGAAAAGATCTGGGTGAGGATATTCACCTGACCGGCAAAGGGCAGGGGGTTGCTCAGCAGGGAGTGAATCCCGATATTTTTCACTTTTCGGGAATTACTGATGCCAATCATCGACTGGATCATATTAAATGGTTCAGAGATGAGGCCGAATAGGCAGGCAAATACCGGGTTCCAGAATTCTTCTGATCTGAGTGAGATCATCTCATCCAGGAATTCCCAGTTCCTTTGCTGCTGGAATTTGATCCGAATCGCGGCTGCTGCCATCCCCGCTTGATCCAGAGTGACTGCTGTTTCGATCGAATTGTTCAGAACAGCATCAAAATAGGCTGCAGAGCGATTCTCAAAATCTGCTTCCAGGCGCTCATCAATGGGTGATCCCAGGAAATGGGAGGGGTTCTTAAAGCCGATCTTGATCAGGGCCAAGCCAGCAGGAGCCCAAAGTTCAGGGGCGAATTTCGCTGCTTCTACAACCTGATCGAGAAACGACTGCTCCTGGATGCTATTCCAGATAAGCGAGTTAAAGCGAAGTGATCTAAGCACTCGCTGAATTCTATTTTCAGGTAGAAATTCATTTAAAGTATTCAGGACAGATCCTGACATGGTATACCTCCGTGCCAGTATCTAATTAAAAAATGCTCTGAATAAGGAAATAACCGCCAGCCATCATCACGACGCCGATGCTGATCAGGAAAAGGCCAACACCTGCTGAAGTCTTAACCATCTGGTGCAGAACTTCCATCAGTGATGAAGCATTGCCTACTAAGCCTGAAACACCATCTGTGATCCCTTTTCGGGCCAAAGTGGCTGTGTGAGCGGTGATCTGTTTGATGTCTTTATTCATCAATGTCTTGCTCAAAAGGATAATGATGCCGATCAGGAAGGTGACCAGACCAAGTCCAAAGATGATTCCGGACATCCATACTACGATATCTTCTGGTAATAAGAAACTCATGTGAAACCTCCAATTCTTGTAATAACGTGTTGCATATATAGATGCAAGAAATGTGCCAAAGACGAGTGGTTTCCAATTATTTGGAAGTATTGACTGTAGAAAGGTTTGAGGTAAAATTATGGAACGTTGTGGTCTCCTCGTGAGGGGAGATGTTTTTTTGTCAAATCAGACCCGCTGGGTTTGAATATCTAGAGGAACGAGGGTAACCTGAAAATGGTGAGAGGCGTTCTGAGGGAAGGTTCTTATGGAGAAAGTGTTAATTAAAGCAGAAAAGCGTGAAATTAAGCGAAAAGAAGTTAAATATCTTCGAGCTGAAGGAATCATGCCAGCAGTAATATATGGAAAAACTTTTAAACCCGTCAGCATTTCTATTGATCTCAAAGAGATGACAAAATTGCTGAGTGATGTATCATCATCAACAATTTTCACGATCGAACTTGACGGCAAAGAGATCCCCGTATTGATCCGTGAATCACAGAGGGATATTATCTTTGGCCATTTTACTCACATGGATTTCCTGGCAGTATCAATGGATGTGAAGGTAAAAACATCAGTAAGTATCGTTATTGAAGGTGTTTCACATGCAGTAGAAGAACTGGGTGCGATCCTTACAACTGGGATTGATGTATTGGATCTGGAAGCACTTCCTGGTGATATTCCTCAGAACTTCGTTGCTGATATTTCAGGACTTGAAAATATTGGTAACAGCATCGCAGTGCGTGACCTTGTTATCCCTGATGGTATTGAAATCTTCAATGACCCAAGTGAGATGGTCGCGATCGTAATTGCTCCATCGATGGAAGAAGAAGAAGAGGAAGAACTCGAAGAGGGTGAACTCGATCTTGAACTTGAAGAAGATGGCACAGAACCAGAAGTGATCGCAAAGGGTAAGGAAGAAGACGAAGAATAATCTTCAAAATATTCTTTCTACATATTGAAATAAAAAAAACCGGTCGAGAGGCCGGTTTTTTGTTGTATAAAGCATTCTGACAAAAATATTCGAATGATAAAAGGGCCAAATATTTCATGTATAATGAAATTGGGAATAATTTCACAAAGAATATTCGACATAACATTCCAATAGAGGCACAAAAAAAGGAGGTGCAAAGGAAAAAATAAAACTCTCGTCAGGCATTTATCGCTTCTTTCAACTCTCCAGCGTGACGGGTAATCGTATTCAGAATTGTTTTGTATGTAAATGGAGAAAATAATGAAAAAACTTTTCACAATTACCTTTGTTGTGG
>JAUWSD010000141.1 GCA_030610225.1 Chloroflexota bacterium | reverse complement strand
GAGTATGATGAGTTTGCACCCGTCAATGATGTGGTCATACTTACACCAGCATAAGAGGCGTCAACATTGCCACTCAGAACAGGGGCAACATCGAATATTGATGGTGCTGAGAAGGGATCGTTCAAAGCTTCTGAATCTCCAATAGTTAATGGCTCTTTCTTGGATACATCTTCATCTCCACCTGAAAACACAAATAAGATATTTGTTCCAATACCTTCGATCGAACCTGTTATTTCGGCTTCAGCTCCCTTTCCGATCGCCAGCATTGCAATCACTGCTGCAACTCCGATCACAATTCCAAGGATCGTTAGAGCAGAACGCAGCTTATTCGACGCAAGACTATCTAAAGCTTCTACAATTGGTTGAAGAATGCTCATTTGCTATCCTCCACTACTACACCGTCCCTGATAGTTACAATTCTGTCCGTCAGGGCAGCTATTTCCGGGTCATGGGTAACAATGATCAAACATGTACCCTTATCACGGTTTAAGTTTAACAATAGCTCCATTATCTCTTCACCAGATTTACTATCCAGGTTACCAGTTGGCTCATCCGCCATAATAATGGATGGATTGTTGACAAGGGCTCTAGCCATCGCAACTCTTTGCTGTTCTCCACCAGACAATTCATTTGGACGATGCTTAATTCTGGCACCAAGTCCAACTGCTTTAAGTGCCTCTGCTGCCATGTCACGCCGTTCCCGGGTACTTAACCCGCCTTTATATCTGAGCGGCAGTTCAACATTTGATAAAGCAGTTGTTCGCGAGAGAAGATTAAAACTTTGAAAAACAAAGCCAACTTTCCTGTTTCGTATCTCAGCTAACTGGTCATCATTCAGATCTGAAACCTGCTCACCATCCAATAGATATGACCCTGATGTAGGTCTGTCCAGGCACCCCAGCATATTCATCAATGTTGATTTACCTGAGCCTGATGGACCCATGATGGATACCACTTCATGTTCAGCTATGTTTATATCAAGTCCTCTGAGTGCATGGACTTCTACATCACCCATTTGATAAACCTTAGTTAATCCTTTTGCTTCAACAACGAGATCTGTCATATCTATTGTCCCATTCCACGAAAACCACTCATTCCGTTATCAAATAGTGATGTGGGAGGATTCAGGATAACAAGATCACCAACTTCAAGTTCTCCAGAGATAACCTCACTGTAAGTATCCGCTGATGCACCTAATACTACAACTTTCATTAGAATTTCATCACCTTCCAGAATATAAACCACACGATCTCCGTCTTCAGACCGGACTGCTCTGTTTGAAACTATCAATATATCGTCCAGCTTTTCTACGGTGATAAATGCACCAGATGTCATTCCGGGTTTAACCAAATCATTCGGATTCAACAACTCGATAGTGATCTCAAAGTATACGACTCCCTGAACCTGGAAGCCAACCTGCCCCACTTCAAGTACTAAACCTTCATATATACCATCATTGATCGCGTCAAACGTTAAGCTCACATCCTGCCCGGGCTGGATACGATTTATATCAATCTCCGATATGTTTACATCCACCAGATAATGAGAAAAATCATCGAGCCTGAAGGCCATTGTTCCAACATTTACCTCATCACCAACAAGAATATCTATATCTGTGATGGTTCCATCAAATGGAGCTCTGATATACATCTGTTCCAAAGTGATTTCTGCTGCTGTGACCCGTGCTTCGGCAGCTTCGACCTGTTTATTATCTGCGCCCAATAAGATCTCATCATAATTTTCCTGAGCAGCTTCATAATTTGTTCTTGCTACTTCAAGATCCGCTTCATAATTAGCGATCGTGTATTCTGAAGGACCATGAGTATAAACATAAAGGGTGTTTTCAGCTGAATCCTGTGCCAATTGGGCTTCTGCTAAAGCAGCTTTCATAGTCGCTATAAGGACTTCATTGCCACTATTTTCCCATCTATCATAATCTGCTTGCGCTTTTTCAACTCTTTCATTAGCTAAAACAAGGTTTGCTTCTGCCTGGTCAATACTTGCCTGCTTATAAGGCTGTAATAAATTCCAAAGATTATCTTCAGCATATTCCAATGTCTTCCAGGCTTCCTGTACTCTTTCATACGCTATTGCTATTGCTGAATCATCAAAAGAATCATAAAGTGCTTCCAGAGCCTGTTCTGCGGAATGAATATCTGCTTTTGCCAGAATAACATTCTGGGGAACTGATGTCTCATCCAGCTCAGCTAAAATATCACCCTTCTGAACCAGTTGACCAACTTCAACAAGAACATTTTCTACATTTCCAGATGATCGCCATGTAAGGAATGCTGTTTGATTCGACCTGACAGTACCTGTTTCACCGATCGTAGCTGTCAGGGAATCGATCCTGGCAGCCTCTGTTTGAATATTGCTTAACTGTTCTTGTATTTCAGCCGCATTTTTATTATTCTGGATCAGAATAAACCCGACTACAATGACAATTATTACTGCTGCGATGATTAAATATTTTTTCATTTTTTTCGTTCTCCTGGTATTACTTCACTGATTTTATTTTCATTTGAGTTAATTACTCTTCTTAACAATTCCAGCAAGTATTCTTGTTCCTCACCTGATAGTTCAGCTAAGAAATTTTGAATGCCTGAGATATGCTTTTGGCGAATCTTCTTGAAAGTATTCGATGCCTTTGCTGCCAGGGAAATTATTGTTGCCCTTCCATCATCCGGGTCTGGATTCTTTTCAAGCCATCCTAACGCAACTAATTTGTTCACTGCAACACTTACTGTCGGAGCAGTGATCTCAATTCCTTTTGCGATATCCTGAGTTCGGCATTTACCATTTTTATGAACAAACCCAATTATGCGCAATTGAGATAAAGTTAGATCATTATCCATTTCAGGAAATTCAAAAATATTTAATTTCCTGAAGCGTTTCATTATCTCAATGAATTCATATGCAACACCCATAGATCTCCTTATATTTAGTTTGTCTAACTAATTAGTTGTAATAATATAGCTTTTTTTATTCCCAGTCAATAGAAAACTTATGAATTTTATATAAGAATCGTTTTTATCCAATTTCCCACTGATCTATACTGTTTATTTCTTGCCAATCCTTGCCAAGATCGATACACGAATTGTGTCTATTTCCGGCACCTTCAAAACAACCATACCCACACCATAAACCGCTACCCCCAGCATAATTCCGATCAAAGATGAGACTAATACTGAATATTGCTCTGCAGAGTTCATCCAAACAACTATCGCAATGCTCATCAGACCAGATGATAGAACAGATTTAATAGTTCCCCGCCACAGGTGTCTTCCACGAATACCTTCCAGACGATTCCTCATTAGAATTATCAAGGCTATCATCTCAAGAGAAGTAGCGATCGTATTTGCCAGCGCCAGCCCCCCAACAGGTATCCATCCTAAATTCTCAAATAATCCCGGCAGTGTAAAGCTCAACACAACATTCAATCCCATCACCAGCGACCCAACTATGACCGGGGTTTTTGTATCGTGTAAAGAATAGAAAGCTCTTGAGAGGATCTCAACAATTGAATGTCCCACTAAACCGATCGAATACCACAGTAAAACCCAACCGACCATTTCTGTATCGCTGCTTGTAAAATTATTCCGCTCAAATAATAATGAGATGATCGGATTTCGCAGCAGGATCAAACCCATTGTCGCCGGGATCGCTATGAACAGGATCGCACGCAGTGAAGCGGCCAAAGACGCCCTCAGTTCTGCCAGCTTTCCTTGAGCATATTGGTATGAAAATGTTGGCAGTGCTGCGATCGAGATCGCCTGGGCGATCACCCGTTGCGGCATCAGCATTAATCCAAATGCAATATTCAGAGCCGAGATGCTTCCTTCCATTAAGTAGGAAGCAACAAATACATTTACTAGATTATTG
>JAUWSD010000046.1 GCA_030610225.1 Chloroflexota bacterium | reverse complement strand
TGTTCAGGGATTGGGGAATTTCTACTGCTGATACGCTTCACGATCTCTCCAATGCTAAACTTCCCATATCGATCTTTTCCTCCGGTGGACTGAGGACTGGTCTGGATGCTGCAAAATGTATCGCCCTGGGCGCAGATCTGTGTGGATATGCTGGCAGGATCATCAAAGCAGCCACAAACTCCGCTGACGCTGTAATCGACCAATTGAATATGACCAAAAAAGAGTTGCAAACAAGCATGTTTGCAGCAGGTGTCCCTGATATAAAAACATTAAGAACAACTCCGATCAAAAGAAGATAAAGAGAGAATAGATGGCATTATCCGAGTACATTAAAACTATGCTGCCTACTGTTGAAGTAGATATGCATAATTTCATAAAAGAAGCTGGAGATCCCGATCTATTCGATCTGCATAAAATGCTTTCATATCATATGGGCTGGGAAGATGAGGAGAGCAGTCAGGCAACTGGAAAACGCATACGTCCGTTAATGGTGCTCCTTACAACAGAAGCTGCAGGTGGAGATTGGAAGAAGGCCATACCAGCTGCATCAGCGGTTGAATTGATCCATAATTTTTGCTTGATCCATGATGATATCCAGGATAACAGTCCTCTTCGACGCGGCCGGGAGACTATCTGGAAGAAATGGGGCAAAGCGCAGGCCATCAACGCAGGCGACACAATGTTTGCCCTGGCGCACATGGCTTTAGCAAGATTGTCAGAAACTGTAGATGCATCCATTGCACTGTCAGCATTCAGAATCCTCCCCAAGGTCAGTCTTCAACTCACCCAGGGGCAGTTCCTTGATCTTTCTTATGAAAACAAGAATGGTTTGTCCGAAGATGACTATTGGCCCATGATCGCTGGCAAGACCGCAGCCCTGCTTTCTGCCTGCTCAGAACTTGGAGCATTGATCGCAGGCTGTCCACCAGAGACCGTGGATGCTTATCGCGAATTTGGATACAAGATCGGTATGGCATATCAGGTCTATGATGATGTGCTGGGAATTTGGGGTGATGCTGTCTTGGTTGGTAAATCAACAGATAGCGACCTCCTGGAAGGAAAGAATTCCTTGCCGATCCTTTACTGCATCGCTCATTCCGAGGAGTTCTCAGCAAGGTGGAAAGAAGGAAACATCAGAGTTGATGAGATCGCTTATCTAGCTGGCCTGATGGAGAAAACAGGTGCAAAAGAATATTCTCTGGACATGTCAAATAAGCTCACAAATGAGGCCCTTGACATTCTAGAGCAGGCAAAACCCCGATCTCCAACAAAAGATACCCTCACTGAGCTGGCATATTTGTTGATTAATCGTCAGAAATGAGTATACAAACCGTTTAGACAAGGATAATGGACGCTGGTATAATTCGTGACTTATGAATATGGATAAAAACAAAAATACATCCACTCAACTATGCGCGACCTGCGGCTCAAAACTGAAAGAAGACGCAAAACGCTGCCTGGTTTGTGGATCACCTATACAAATAGAAGAAAAGAAATCCAAGAGCAAACCCTCTGGTCTTAGCGGTGCAAAAATGCCGGAAGTTACTATGAGCATCCCGCTCATACTCTTGCTCTTCCTGGTCTTCATCGCCATTGGAGCTGGTCTTGTATATATCACTCTACGGGCGACAGATTCTATCGCAGAAGCGACAGCTGTACCCACCAGCACGGCCACTCCAACACACACGATGACCCCCACCCCGATGACGCCAACTGTCACACATACACCTGAACCTACTCTGGAACCGATCGTATATTATGTGAAAGAAGGTGAATTCTGCGGCGACATTGCATATTATTTCAATGTTTCGGTAGAAGCTATCAGGTTAGAAAATAATCTTGATGTAAACTGCACAATTTACCCAAATATGGAATTGAGGGTACCGCACCCTACTCCGACACAAGTTCCAGATGCCACCTCAACACCAAATGCTACAGAACTGGCGTATACCTCCTGTGAAAAGGAAGTGCACATTGTTCAGTCTGATGATACTTTAAGCTCAATTGCACTATATAAAGGTGTGCCGGCTGAAGCAATTACCCGCTGGAATGGTTTGACTTCCGATATCGTATATGAAGGAATGGTTCTGATAATACCTCTTTGCGAGAAAGAATATGTTATTGGCGTCGGAACCACTACACCAACCCCCGCTCCAGATTATCTGGCCCCTGAACTGCTGCTTCCAACCGATGGATCCTTCTTTGACGGAAGCCATGATGAGATCACCTTGCAGTGGGCGTCAGTTGGTGAACTTCGGGATAACGAATATTATCAGATCACAGTCATCGATAAGACATCCGGCTCTGACCTTATATTGGTATCAGTCGAAAAAAGCAACAGCTTCAAACTGCCAGTTGATTACAGGCCATCAGATAATTCTACACACATCTTCGAATGGTTTGTCCTGACCGTCGGACAAATTGGAAATAATGAAGACGGCAGCCCGGTTTATGTCCCTGGCAGCCCGGTCAGTTTTGCCCGTAACTTTGGATGGGCAAGCCCCCCTGAAGAAACACCAGAACCATAAATAAAAAGGCTCCTGATTTCAGGAGCCTTCTTTTTTATTCTCTCTTAGTAACTGGAACATAATCCCTTTTTTCTTCACCGACATATACTTGCCGTGGTCGTGCGATCTTCTGTTCCGGGTCTTCCAGCAGCTCCATCCATTGAGCAAGCCATCCGACCGTACGTGGGATCGCAAACATGACTGTCATCATCTTTTCGGGTATTCCCAGAGCTTCATAGATGATCCCTGAATAGAAATCAACATTAGGGTACAGTTTTCGTTTAATGAAATAATCGTTTTCGAGTGCTGCTTCTTCCAATGCTTTTGCTACATCCAGAATTGGATTATCACCAACAGCCTTCAGAACTTCATCCACATGTTCTTTGATCACTCTAGCTCTTGGATCATAGTTCTTATACACTCTATGTCCAAAACCCATCAACTTCTTTTTGCCCTGTTTAACTTCTTCGATATAAGCTGGCACATTCTCAACACTTCCGATCTCTTTTAGCATCTTGAGAGCGGCTTCATTTGCACCACCGTGAAGCGGTCCATAAAGCGCGGCTGCAGCCCCAGCCAGAGCTGAGTAAGGTGTTCCACGACTTGAACCGATCGATCGCATTGCATTTGTACTGGCATTTTGCTCATGATCCATGTGGAGAATGAATAAGATATCCAAAGCCTGTTCAAAAGCGGGGTTGAGCTCATAATGCCCATCTGCATCCGCGAACAATGTCCTCAGGAAATTGCCTGCAAAACTTAATTTCGGGTCTGGACCAACAAAGGGTAAACCCTGACTATGTCGGTAAAAGAATGCTGCCATAAGTGGCACTTTTGCTATGATCCGTTTTACCTGCTCCAACTGCCCTTCTTTGTCTTCAATATTTTTTGCGTCATCATAAAATGTTTCAAGATAAGCGATATTGGAAATAAAAGCTGACATTGGATGAGTGTCTTTGCTTAGCGCTTCCAGATATGTCATAAAATCTTCTGGAAGAGATGTGCTCATCAAAATTTTCGATCTCCAATCGATCAATTCTTCCTTTGAAGGAAGCTTTCCAAAGATAAGCAGATATGCGGTTTCCATTGCATCTGAAGACTTTGCTAACTGCTCAATGGGATAGCCCCGGTACTGAAGAACTCCTTCTTCACCAACCACATTTGTAATCGTTGACTCCGTTGTAGCTGTATTCTTAAACCCCGGGTCAAAACTCATCATCCCAAAATCTGTCTCATCCATTTTGATGGTCCGAAGATCCAAAGCCCTGATGGTGTCATTCACGATCGGCAGTTCATAACTCTTTCCAGTGCGGTTATCCGTTACAGATAATGATGCCAATGATTTCTTCTTCCTCGGCACTGATCCGGGGATCAATCCAAGTTCTTTCAATTTGACAATATTTGCTTTAACATGTTCAGCTGACTGATTTATAATTTCCAATTCTTCTTCATTCAGATCATATTCAATAACCTTAACCAGACCCTCACGTCCCAATTCAACAGGTACACCAAAGAAAATGCCTTCCTGCCCATATTCGCCTTCCAGCATAACTGAGCTGGGGACAACAAGATGTTTATCCTTCAGGATCGCCTCAACCATTTGAGTGATAGCTGCTGCGGGTGCATAATACGCCGAGCCATTCTTGAGAAGTGAAACGATTTCTCCCCCACCTTTGCGTGTCCTTTCAACTATTGCATCTAATTTATCTTTTTTAAGAATTTCATTCAGGGGAATACCAGCAATATTTGAATGCCTGACGAGGGGAACCATTGTGTCACCATGTCCACCAAGGACATAACAGTTGATATTTTCAACGCTAACCCCTGTTTCCATCGCAACAAAAGCCTGCATCCTGGCTGAGTCCAGCACTCCTGCCTGTCCGATGATGCGTTCTCTGGGGATATCTCCAGCTTTTTGAGCAATGTAGCACATTGCATCCAGCGGGTTCGTTAAGATCAAATAAATTGCATCCGGGGATTTTTCAATAGTTTTAACTGTAGCTTCGCCAACTATTTTTGAGTTGATCGCCAAGAGGTCGTCCCGGCTCATGCCGGGTTTTCTGGCCACACCAGCTGTAATAACAATAATATCTGATCCAGCAGTGTCCGCGTAATCATTTGTTCCCTTGACGCTCACATCAAGGCCAACGATCGGCATAGCTTCTTGAAGGTCCAGGGCTTTACCCTGTGGCATCCCTTCAACAATATCAACTAATACAAGATCGCAGATTTCCTTCTCAGCCAGCCAATGTGCGGCCGTTGATCCGGTCATTCCTGCGCCAATAATAGATACTTTGGGTTTCATAGGGACCTCCTCAGGTTTCAGCTTCTACTGATTAAATTCCAGACGACCCTTAACTGATAAATATTACCTATTTTGTAATATATAAATTAAATAAAAAATGAGAGCGAACTCTCATTTTTTTTATTATTCTTCAGATTCCAGGAACCGTGTTGCCTGTATTGCAGCAGCAGCTCCCATTCCCGCAGATGTTATTACTTGCCTGAAATGTGAATCGGCAATTTCTCCTGCCGCATACACTCCCGGTTTATCAGTTTCCATCAAATTATTAACAACCAGATAACCAGCGTCATCCAATTCAAGTTTGCCTTCAAATAATTCTGAGTTCGGAATATGCCCAATGAAGATGAAAACACCTTCGGTCTCGAAGTCCGATACATCTCCTGTTTTCACATTCTTGATGGTCACATTAGTAACCTGATCATCACCTTTGATCTCTTCAAGAACAGAATCCCAGATGAAGTTGATCTTCTCGTTTGCAAAAGCTCTATCCTGTAGGATCTTTCCACCTCGGAGTTCATCTCTACGGTGAACGATCGTGACCTTGGATGCAAACCTTGAAAGGAAGATGCTCTCTTCCAATGAGCTGTCACCGCCACCCACAACCACTATCTCTTTATCCTTGAAAAAGAAACCATCACAAGTTCCGCAGTACGAAACGCCTTTTCCAGTGAATTTTGCTTCTCCGGGGATGTCCAGATGGCGTGGGGTTGCTCCTGTTGTAATTATCAAAGTCTCAGCTACATAGATCGAATTATATGTCTCTACCCGGTATGGCCTCTGGGAAAAATCCACATCGATTGCAGTATCATATACAACTTTAGTACCAAATCGTTCAGCCTGAGCCCTGAACAGATCTCCCAATTCTGCTCCACCCAGCCCTTCCGGGAAACCGGGATAATTCTCGATCAGGTGGGTTAATGCAGCCTGCCCCCCCATTGTCATACCTGTTAATACAACTGGTTCAAGGTCAGCTCTTGCTGCGTATAATGCAGCAGATAATCCTGCTGGACCTGATCCTATGACCAGGAGTTTTACTGCTTCTTCATTTTTGCTGTATGCTTTGTCTTCATTTACTGTGAGACCCATTTAATCCATCCTTTTTCTTTTTATTCTTTCAATCACCTGTGACGATTCCAGTTAGGTACCTATTACATTAAATTATTATTAATAATTGATAAGATTTTATCATAGTGATCCCTTACCAAACTTTTGCACAATGATATAATGATGCGCGTGAAGAAGAGCATCACCCTCGCAATTATTTTCTCGGTTTTTCTATCCGGCTGTATCCTAAATTTCAGTAATAACAGCGGATCAGATAGCCCCTCAAGCACCCAAAATTTATATATCGAAAATAAAGGTTCCGACACTATTGTTAATATGGCCCTTGCCTGGGCTGAGACATATCAAGAGCTATATCCAGAGATAAGGATATCGGTGACAGGTGGTGGATCCGGAACTGGTATTGCAGCATTAATAAACGACACAGTTGATATTGCCAATGCATCCCGGCAGATCAAACAAAAAGAGATCGAAAATGCAGCTGAAAATGATGTTATTCCAGTTGAATTCATCATTGCCAGAGACGCAATTGCGATCATTGTTAATCAAGATAATCCTGTCAATCAGCTTTCTATTCAACAGATCTCGGATATCTTCAGCGGAAAGATCACAAATTGGAGTCAGATCGGTGGAGATGACCGCCCTATCGTAAAACTATCGCGGGAAACGAATTCCGGCACGCATGTATATTTTCTTGAAGAAGTAATACGACAGGGAGATAAGGAAGATGCCACCCTGTTCAGTCAGGACACACTTTTGCTGCCATCATCAGAAGGTATCATCACAGAAGTACGCGATAATCCAAATGCTATCGGTTACGACGGTTTGGGATACATTACTGACGAAGTAAAAGTGATCGCTGTTGCTGTTACACAGGGAGATGATTACATCATTCCCTCGGTTGCCTCAGTAAATAATAACCTTTACCCAATTGCCAGAAACCTATATATGTACACCAACGGTGAGCCTGCCGCACATGTAAGAGAATATCTCGATTGGATATTATCACAGGATGGACAGCAGATCGTACAGGAATTAGGCTTTGTCCCGATATTAGATAATTAATCATGAGAAGAAACGATTTTTGGAAAACTTTTTTCATCACAGCCCTGATTAAAATGTCAGGTTATTCAGCGATCTTCTTCGTAATGATGATCCTCATATTCCTGATCGGGCAAGGTTTACCAGCACTTGGGCAGGTAGAGTTTTCCTCTCTGTTCAGCGAACGCTGGTATCCGATCGAAGAATATTATGGGATTTTGCCGCTGATCGGTGGATCTATCATTGTCACCATTGGCGCAACCATCATCGCAGTACCCCTTGGTTTAGGTTCAGCAGTATTCATATCAGAAGTTGCGCCCAGATGGGCACGCGAAATTCTTAAACCGATGGTCGAACTTCTCGCAGGATTGCCTTCAGTTGTTCTTGGCTTCATCGGTATCGTTTCACTTTCACCATTGGTCCGCGAATATCTGAACCTTCCAACTGGGCTTTCAGCACTGACCGGTTCAATGCTATTGGGCGCAATCGCAGTCCCCACAATAGTCTCTGTTGCCGAGGATGCCCTTGATTCAGTTCCAAGAGAATACCGTAACGCTGCTTTAGCTTTGGGTGCCACAGAATGGCAAACTATCTGGACCGTGACATTACCGGCTGCCCGATCTGGAGTTCTGACAGCTGTCATGTTGGGGATCGCGCGCACAATTGGTGAAACGATGACAGTAATGATGGTAACTGGAAACGCAGCTGTCATGCCGGATGGTATCTCAGCTCTTTTCTCACCTATCAGAACCATGACCGCAACAATTGCAGCAGAGATGGGTGAAGTTGCAGAAGGCAGCTCTCATTATCATGTCTTGTTCTTGATCGGAATCATATTGTTCCTGATCTCACTGGTCATCAATGTAACTGCATCTTCGGTTATTTTCAAAAAGACCAACCGAACAGAGAAGATACTCTCATGAAAACATCACCTCATTTTCTCAAAGTGGAAAGAACCCAGAAAGTTGGCTACACATTTCTAGGGCTCATCGCCGTTCTCACAGTAGCACCGATCATTTTGATCATTGGCTATATAGTCATTCAGGGCGCCCCGGCACTAACATGGGAATTCATCACCGACTTTCCAAACAATGGCATGAGAGAAGGCGGTATTCTTCCAGCTATCATTGGTACTTTCTACCTGACTATTGGTACAGCGATCTTCTCAGTCCCTCTTGGTGTCGGAGCTGCGATCTATCTTTCTGAATATGCAGAAGACAATTTCCTGACACGAGCTATCCGTATCGCAATTATTAACCTGGCCGGCA
>JAUWSD010000168.1 GCA_030610225.1 Chloroflexota bacterium | reverse complement strand
CTGGCTACAACCGGTCTCGATATTGGGGCAATGACAGTATTCCTGTATTGTTTCCGTGAGAGGGAGACCATTCTTGACATCCTTGAGCTGGTATCAGGACAGAGGATGATGGGCACATATTTGCGCCCAGGCGGATTATTGCGTGATGTGCCAGATGAGTTTGAGCAGGTGGTCAAAGATTTTCTTGCGATCATGCCAAAGAGAATCGATCAGTATGAAGCACTTTTGACTAAAAACCCAATCTGGTTGGACAGGACAAAGGGGATCGGGATAGCAAGCGGCGAACAGGCTTGAGCCTGGGGATTGACAGGGCCGAATATGAGGGCTTCGGGTGTTGATTATGACATCCGCAAGGCAATACCGTACACAGGTTATGAGAATTATGAATTTGATGTGCCGATAGCTAAAGAAGGGGATGTGTTTGCCCGATATGAGGTCAGGGTACAGGAAATGCGCGAATCCCTGAAGATCATCCAGCAGGGACTGGACAGATTGGAAGAAGGGCCAGTAATAGCTGATGATGGGAAATACATACCTCCAAAACGTTCCAAGATCGGAACAAGCATGGAAGCCTTGATCCACCATTTTAAATATTGGACTGAAGGGATCAGTATCCCAAAGGGGTCGGTCTACTCAGTGGTTGAATCGCCGCGTGGTGAGTTAGGGGTCTATCTTGAGAGCGACGGTGGAACAAAACCATATAGGATCCACTGGCGTACTCCATCATTCAGCAATTTGCAGATATTGAGTTGGATCTCAGACGATCATTATGTGGCTGACCTGGTGGCAATTATTGGAAGTATAGACATCGTATTAGGAGACACAGACAGGTGAACAAACTCCTTCAAAACTACAGCAAAGAGATAAAAATGATCATGGCGAAATATCCTGAAGGTCAGGAGAGGGCTGCCGTGATGCCGCTGATCTATCTGGCTCAGCGCAATGATAATCATGTGACCAAGGATGAGTTGGCAGATATTGCTGAGATCACAGGTATGAGCACCACTGAGGTCGCTTCGATCGTTGGTTTCTACACACTTTTCTATGATGAACAGGAAGGCAAATACCGCATCCAGGTATGTAATGACCTGCCCTGTGCACTTCGGGGAGCAGATGAGTTTCTGGATGAATTATGCGAGAATGTGGGGATCAAGGTTGGGGAAACAACCGAGGATGGTTTGATAACAATTGAAGGTGTGAAGTGTTTGGCTGGATGCCATAATGCCCCGATGTTCCAGCTGCAAAGCCCGATGGGGATCGAATATCACGAGAAACAGACATTGGAAACCGCTCTGGAATTGATCAAAGAGCTGCGGAAGATGGAGGGAAAGAATGAGTAAAGTTGCTGAACGCATTCTCCTTCGCCATCGAGATATTCCGGGCTTGAAGAAGTTTGATATTTATATGAAGGATGGGGGCTTCAAGACCTTTAAGAAGGTTGTTTCAAAGAAACAGGACCAGAACGAGATCAAGAATATAGTACATGATTCTGGCCTGAGGGGGCGTGGCGGGGCAGGCTTCCCAACCGGGTTGAAATGGAAATTTGTTGACAATAATAACTGGCCGCATTATTTAGTGGTGAATGCGGATGAGTCTGAGCCCGGGACATTTAAAGACCGGGAAATAATGCAGGAGAATCCCTGGCAGTTCTTAGAGGGGATCATGATCAGCGCATATGCGATCTCTGCGAACGATATTTATATTTACTTGCGTGGAGAATTCTGGGAGATCGCTGCTCAACTTGATAAGCAGATCAAAAAATTGAAGAAGGAAGGGTTATTGGGAGAAAATCTGTTTGGAACAGATTACTCCCTGATGATCCATACTCATCTGGGTGCAGGGGCGTACATCTGTGGTGAAGAGACTGCGTTGCTGGAATCGATCGAAGTGAAGCTGGGGCAGCCAAGACTGCGTCCTCCGTTCCCGCCAGTGGTTGGGTTATTTGGAAAACCGACAGTGATCAACAATGTTGAAACGCTGGCAAATGTAGCATTGATAGTAGAAAAAGGTTCTGACTGGTATTCCGGAATTGGTACTGATAAAAGCGCTGGCACAAAAGTTTTCAGTCTTTCCGGACGGGTGAAGAACCCCGGGAATTATGAACTGCCAATGGGAACACCATTCAGAACGTTGATATATGAATTGGGCGGGGGGATCATTGATGACAGGCCGATCAAGGCGATCATGCCAGCCGGCGCTTCGTCATCCATCATCCCTGTAACCGAAGAAGTGCTGGACACACCCATGGACTACGAAAGCCTGCCGGGTGTTGGCGGTGATCTGGGGTCAGCATCAGTAATCATTATTGACGACACAGTTGATATGCCCTGGCTGATCAACAAGACGATGGACTTCTTTAAGCATGAGTCGTGCGGGAAATGTACTCCCTGCCGCGAAGGCACATTCTGGATGCATAAGCTGACAGAGAGAATCCAAAGGGGTGAGGGAAGCGCGAAGGATGTGGAATTACTGCTGGATGTTGCCAATCAGGTCTCGGCTAAGACGATCTGTGCCCTGGGAGAATTTTCCAAGCAGGCTGTGATCACTGCGATAGAGAGATTCCCGCAGGAGTTTGAAGATAAAGTTGGAGAGAAAATTTCCTTCGGTAAAACTGAAGGTTAAATAAAGGTTTGATATGACAGAAGCTGAAGAACAAACAACACAGAATATGGTGACAGTGACGATCGATAAGATCAAGGTTACAGTCCCTGAAGGCACCTATGTAGTGGATGCCGCCAAGGTGGCTGGGATAGAGATCCCGGTATTTTGCTATCACCCGAAGTTGGAACCGGTGGGGATGTGCAGAGTTTGTTTAGTTGATATTGGGCTGCCGGAGCGCGATCGGGGGACAGGTGAACTGGTGTTGGACGAGAAAGGCAAGCCAAATATTCAATTTGGCAAAACTTTACAGACTGGCTGCAATGTACCAGTGTCTGAGGGGATGGTAGTGGTTGGATATTCTAAAAAGGTCAAGAAAGCCAGGAAGGATATATTGGAATTCTTGCTGACCTCGCACCCGTTGGACTGCCCAATCTGCGACAAAGGTGGTGAATGCCCGCTGCAGAATCTGACCGTAGAATTTGGAAGTTCTGAAAGTAGATTTTATTTTGAGGATAAGCAGAAACTTGATAAGAAGGTTCAACTTGGTGATTTGATATTCCTGGACCAGGAACGATGCATCCATTGTGCACGATGTATCCGATTCCAGAAAGAAATTGCTGGTGATCCTGTAATTGATTTTATGAATCGCGGAAGGTCGCAACGAATTGTGACCTATTCTGAGCCTGGGTTTGATTCTTACTGGTCTGGAAACACAACTGATCTTTGTCCCGTAGGCGCATTGACAACAGTTGATTTCAGATTTGCTGCCCG
>JAUWSD010000184.1 GCA_030610225.1 Chloroflexota bacterium | reverse complement strand
CTAGTGATTGAAGAACTTGGCTGCCCCTCGAAAACGATCGAGATCACAAATGCGGTTGATGCTATCCTGGAACAATCCCCGGATGCGACACCCGTCCGGCGCGGCAATGTTATGGCTAGGGTGAGAATGATCAATATTTATGATCAATCAGCTGCTTTCCCTGGTTTAGTCGTGGGTACGGGAAATAAAACAGAATCCCTGCTGGGGTACAGCACCATCCATGGTGACGGAGCTTTTGATTTCAACCCGCTGGCTGATCTGTATAAGGCCCAGGTCCGGCAGCTGGCAAAAGAGTTGGGCGTCCCAGAAGTGATAATAAATAAAGCGCCTTCAGCTGATTTGTGGGCAGGACAGACAGACGAAGATGAACTCGGTTTTACCTACGATGATATGGACCAGCTTTTATATTTATTGGTTGAGGAAAAGCTGACAGCCGCGGCTTGTGTTGAAAAAGGTTTTGAGGTTGAGTTTGTGGCTGAGATTGTCAGCAGGGTTAAACGCTATCGATACAAGAGCACTCTTCCATTGGTAGGCACCGTTGACCAATACCCGCTCTCAGATCTGGAACAGTTGCCATTCTTCATGAATTAGCTATCCTGACAAGCTCTTTATTGTATTTGCTTTGAACCGGGCATGAGATTATTTACAGCTCATAGTCCTCACTAAATTAGAAAACTCAAGCAGGCAAGTTTGCCATAAATAAATAAAAATACCGATCTGGAAGATAAAAAATGACAGTCACAACCTTACCACTCCGAAGTGAAGTTCCCCAAGATGAAACTTGGAATCTTGAGAGCATCTATCCCAGCATTACCGCCTGGGAAAGCGCCTATAAAACTATTGAGAACAGGCTTTCTGAAATTGAGCATTACAGGGGGAAATTGGCCCAAAACCCAGAAACACTTTTAGAGTGTCTGACCCTTAGTGAAGAGATAATCCGGGGCGCTGAAAAAGTCGGTGTATACAGCGGCCTTGATAGCCAAACAGATGCTTCAGATCAAGAAGCCTTGGCTCGTTCTGGACAAGGACAGGGTTTATATAACAAGGCGATTGCTGCGGTTTCGTTTATTGAACCAGAGTTAATGACTTTAGGCCTGGAACAGCTCAAGAAATGGATGGATGATTTACCCTCGCTTGCTGTTTACAAACACTATTTTGAGAACCTGGAGCGATTAAAAGCTCATTTGCGATCCTCGGAAGTAGAAGAGGTCCTGGCTCAATCTTCTGATCCTATGGAATACTTTTCAGGGTCGTACAGCAGTTTAGTTAACGCCGACTTAGAATTTAAGTTGGCGAAAGCTGAAGATGGATCAGAAAGAGAAATAGGTCAAAGCAGTATTAATGATTTCATCACTGACCCGGACAGGGAGGTAAGGCGAACTGCCTGGGAGAATTATGCAGATGCATATTTACAACATCAAAACACAATCGCAGCAATTCAGACGGGTGGATTTAAGGGGGATGTTTTTAGAGCTAAAGTTCGACGATACAATTCCTCTCTGGAAGCATCTTTGTTTCCCAATAATATTCCCGTTGAAGTATTCCACAATCTAGTCAAGGTGTTTAAAGAAAATTTGCCTACCTGGCATCGCTACTGGAGGATCAGGAAAGAATTGTTGGGCTATGAGAAGCTGCACGTGTATGATCTGAAAGCTCCTTTCACAACCAAAAAACCACTTATTCCATACCAGCAAGCAATCGATTGGATTTGTGAAGGAATGGCTCCGCTGGGCGATGAATATGTATCGATTCTTCGTGCGGGAAGTTTGGAAGGTCGCTGGGTGGATAGAGCCCGCAATAAAGGAAAACGACAAGGAGCGTTTTCCTGGGGAATGCATGATACACAACCCTTCATTATGATGAGTTATACTGATGATGTTTTTAGCCTCAGCACACTGGCCCATGAACTTGGCCATTCAATGCATTCTTACTACACCCAACAAAGCCAACCCTATGTGTACGGGGATTATTCCCTTTTTGTTGCGGAAGTTGCATCGAACTTCAATCAGGCCATGGTTAGGGATCATATATTCCGCACCCAGCAGTCTCCAGATATTCAAATGGCGTTGATTGAAGAGACCATGTCAAACTATCATCGGTATTTCTTTATCATGCCAACCCTGGCGCGCTTTGAACTTGAAATGCACGAACGGGCCGAGAAAGGTGAACCGATCAACGCCCAATATATGATCGATTTGACTGCAAAGCTCTTCAAAGAGGGGTATGGCGAGGAGGTTGAATTTGACAAAGATCGGATTGGTATTACCTGGGCTCAATTTGGCCATATGTACGCAAATTTTTATGTTTATCAATATGCCACTGGTATCTCAGGAGCCAATGCCCTTGTAAATAGAGTGTTATCTGAAGGTGATGAAGCTGCCAATGACTATCTTGAATTCCTAAAGGCAGGAAACTCGATGTATTCTTTAGATGCTTTAGAGAAAGCAGGCGTTGATCTTACCAGTCCTGAGCCGGTGAAAGCAGCCTTCCAGGTTTTGACAGACACCGTGGATCGCTTGGAAAAACTGGCACTATAAAGCAAAGAGCAATAACTTTGTCTAACCAAAACGCATCCATACTTGGATGCGTTTTGGTTAGATTTCAGAGACGATATTAAACCCTGGAACAGACCAGATGATTTTTAAGGAACAGCGAGCTAGATCTTTACAGCGTGCCGCTTTCTGAGAATATCTAAAGAGCGATCAAGTTCACATTGCTGGTATTTGTTATCCCAGCCTAACGAGTTGCCAAGTATACCGGCCAACTCCGTGATGGATTTAATTGATAATTGCCCGATCCAGGCGAGTTTAGTTCGACGTAAAAGGAAATCATCCAGGTGGGCGATCATCTCGTTTTCGACAATGAAACGTACTTCTTCCCGGGAATAATCCAGGTGTTTGAGCGCAGAATCTTGTTTAGTTGAAATATATGCAGCGATCTCTTTTGCCCGGGTGCCAGAGCGGAAAAATAAACGGGAAATCAGCGTCTGGTCTAATCCTGT
>JAUWSD010000155.1 GCA_030610225.1 Chloroflexota bacterium | reverse complement strand
CCTAAATCAAATACCCAGCCGTTTTTGCTGGGTATTTGATTTACCCCAGATACGAGTCGAATTTAAATAAATTTAGCAGAGCCACCTTTCCTGAATTTATTTATAATGGTGCAGTTTTGGTGCAGATAGCCTGGAGACTATGGACAGGATGGACACTTGTTACCAAACAAACAAGAGGAAGCAGCATATTTGATGGAAGCTTTGATAGCATAATTGATTTCCTGTAGCACATTAATTGCACACGAAATCATGAAGTGGAATCAAAAAAAGCCCAAAACTGGACTTTTTACGGGAAGATTTTTTACTAAAAAGCTCCTCGGGGGGGACTCGAACCTCCAACCCATCGGTTAACAGCCGATTGCTCTGCCATTGAGCTACCGAGGAATGAAACGCACGAAATTATAAACCGTTCCAACTTCAGAGTCAAGACCATCACAATCTCATCAAAAAAATACATCCAAACTAACCCCATTTAAGCTATAATCCACTCAATGGCACTCAAAGGAAATTTACGAGACTTCACAATAACACAGCTGCTAAACCTGATCAACCTCGCCAAAAAAACAGGCACGCTCAGGATAAAAACGCTCAGCAAGGACGCCCAGCTTAGTTTCTCAGAGGGGAAGCTAACATACGCCTCCTGCTCAACCGAAGATAACAGCCTCAACATCATGCTCCTTTACGCAAAAGCCATCAACGCCCGTCAATTCAGGCTCATCAAAAGCCGCGCTGGAAACAAAACTGACAAAGCCCTGGGGCTGATGCTCATCAACGCCGGGTACATGAGCCAGGATATGATATTCAGCAGCCTGAAGAAATACTACCAGTCCATCATCAAGCGTTTATACTCCTGGCAGAACGGTCAGTTTAAATTCATCCCCACAGTACACATCCCCCCCGGAAAGATCACTGTAAATCTCAGCCTTGAGAATATCATCATCGAAGGTGCCCGCCAGGTTCAGGAATTTGAAAAGCTGAGCGAAGAATTACCCAACCTTGATATTTCCATGCGCTTTTCCGAAAACCCAAACGTAGATATCCGCAACCTGAATCTCAGCGCTTCAGAGTGGCGGGTTGTCTCATACATCAATCCCAAGAACACAATCCGTCAAATAGGCAAAGTCCTGCAGATGACAGACCTTGAGATACGAAAAGTGGTCTACGGCCTTTTACAGGCTGGGTTGGTAGTCCTTGTCCGACCTGAAGACAAGATCAGTATGCTGCCAGGGGTCAAAGAGGCTATTCCAGGCAAAAACAAAGAAGAACAGATGAGCCTTGTAAACCGGCTTCTAAAACGAATCCGCTCGATCTAGAACAATAGGTGAATAAATGCATATAGTAAAAATGGTGGTTACAGGACCTTTCAACGCAGGCAAAACGATCTTCATTCAAACTGTCAGTGAGATCGATGTTGTCGATACAGAACAAAACATCACCTCAGATTCAGAGAAAGTAAAAGCACAGACCACCGTTGCGATGGATTTCGGGCGCATCACAGTTGATGACGAATTGATGCTGTACCTATTCGGCACCCCCGGCCAAAAGCGCTTCGACTTCATGTGGGAGATCCTGTCTGAGGGCCTGCTGGGCTTCATCGTCATGATCGACAGCACCAGCCCCGAAACATTCAGGGAAGCACGCCGCATCCTGGAAACTTTCCGCTCATATGCACCCACCCCCTATATCGTTGCCGCCAACAAGCAGGACATGGAAGACGCCTGGGAAATTGACGACCTGCGCATCGCGCTCCGCCTGGATGAAAAAACCCAGCTCGTACCCTGTGTAGCCATAAATAAAGAATCTGTCAAGAAAATTCTGGTCGCGCTTCTGGATGACATCGTAGAAGTCCTCAATAAAGAAGAATGATCTAAAATCCCCCTTTTTTCAATCTATAATTAAGAAGTGATTTGACCATAAAATTAAACCCTCTCCATTCTATTTAATATGAGCAATCAAGATATTTCAGGAAAAATAAAACAGGCCGCCCTCTCCTTAGGCTTTGATCTGGTTGGAATTACAGACGCAGCTAATCCAGGCTCTTATCCGCTATATCAAGCCTGGGTCGAATCAGGCCATCACGCGGAGATGGCTTATCTTTCCTCAGAGCGTGCTCTCTCACACCGTGCTGACCTGCAAAAAGTGCTTCCCGGCTGTCAGTCCGTGCTGGTGCTGGCAAAGAAAGTTAATCCTTCTATTCCAATCAAAGAAGAAAAAGAACACCGGGGAAAGATAGCTTCATACGCATGGAACCTCGACTATCACGACACGTTCATCCCCCTGCTGAAGGATTTAGCCCGGCAAATTGAAGCTATTGCTGGAAAACCAGTCAATGCCAGATATTACACCGATACCGGGCCGATCCTGGAGCGCGAACTGGCAGCCCGTGCTGGGTTGGGCTGGATCGGAAAGAACAGCATGTTGATCAATCCAGAAATAGGCTCCTTCTTCTTAATATCTGAAATATTACTGGACCTGCCCCTAGAGCCGGACAAGTCATCCATAACAGACCACTGCGGCAGCTGCACCGCCTGTATTGACGCCTGCCCAACTGGCTGCATCCTCCCCAACCGCACGATCGATTCGCGCCGCTGCCTTTCATATCTCAGCATTGAACTCAAAGGCGAAATTCCCCGCGAGCTTCGCCCCATGATGAAAGAATGGGTCTTTGGCTGTGACATCTGCCAACAGGCATGTCCCTGGAACCAGCGTTTCGCTGAACCCACCCCCGATCCCAACTTCGTTCCCCGCGCCGGTGTCCCACAACCAGATCTGATCTCAGAGCTAAAACTAACACCCGAGGAGTTTAACCTCAAATTTAAAGGCAGTCCCATAAAACGCACAAAACGCCGTGGCTATCTTAGAAATATCGTCACTTCACTGGGGAATACAAAAAGTCTGGAACTGGTCCCCCACTTATCCCAACTGCTTCACAGCGAACCTGAACCCTTAGTCCGTCAGCACACAGCCTGGGCCTTAGGCCAGATCGGCGGAAAAGATTCCCTGCAGCAACTGAAGATTGCACTTAATAATGAAGAAGATCAAAAAGTTATAGGTGAAATTAAAATGGCGATAAAAGAGATCAGCTAGCTTTCTTTTTCATAGACTGTCCCACAAAAACTATCAGGAAGAACAAGGTGCTGACCAGCACAACCGACGCTCCAGATGGGATTCCCACATAGTAAGACACATACAAACCAAAGATGCCAGCGGCCACAGCGAACAGAGCAGAGAGCAGCATCATATGGTGCATACGCTTCGTCAGCAGGAAAGCTGTCGCCGCAGGTGTGACCAGCATCGCCACCATCAACGCGATCCCGACAGTCTGCAGTGATACTACGATAGTAACTGCGATCATGATGCGCAGCATGTTTTCCAGCATCTTTACAGGTAACCTCAAAGTAGAAGCCAGCACTGGGTCAAAAGAAAGCACCAGGAACTCTTTATAGAAGAAAACTATCAGGATGATCACAACTCCACCCAGACCCCCTGTCAGCCATAAATCCTGATTTGTAACTCCCTATACATTTCCGAACAATAAATGCGCCAGATCGACCGCAAAGCCCCCCACAGTTGATATCAGGGCGATACCCAGGGCGAACATCCCTGCAAAGATGATCCCGATCGTT
>JAUWSD010000169.1 GCA_030610225.1 Chloroflexota bacterium | reverse complement strand
CCAAGCATGAAGACACAAGAAGGCTGACTCAGGTCAGCCTTCTTTTCTTTAAATTATCGGGAAGAAAGAGGCAATCATCCACCCAAAAAGAAGAGCGCTTCCCACACTGAAGACCCAGGGGTCATCAAATTGATTTCCAATTATTCCCTCTACCAATAAGATCAGTGGGAGAACGGGGGCGATCAACATGATAATTCCCATTCCAGGAACAAATGATACGGTTGCGATCAGGGCGACCATCAGTACAGAAGTCTGTAGTATCCATAAACCTATCTTCTTCCATCCGCCGCTTCCCTGAAGGTTATATGCGGCAGCCAGTTTCCACGGCCAACATGCCAATGCGATCAGCAGCGCGCGCCAGATCCTCGCAGGAATAAGTACAGATTGCATCCAGGTGAATTGAGCCATAGACCCCAGGCTAAGCCAAAGGATCAAAAAGAACAGCAATCCCCAAGAGATATATCTTCTCCGCGGAGATTTTATTTTCGTGCCAATTAATAACCACACAAGACCCATCACCAGGAACCAGATCCCTAAAGAGCCACCGACCTGGAGCCCCAGGAATTCTGAAGTGTTCAAAACGGAAGTGAGAATAAACAGGCTTATTACTGCAGTAATTGGAGCTGAAAAGAATGTAAGCCATTTCCTGAGCGACGAAATCTTCTCAGGCGTTGAGCTGTATTGAAATTTGATAAATGGTTTCGCGCTGGGGATGAATATCAGCCATCCAAGCAAATGCAGACCATACCAGATGATGCGAAGATCGCGGTAATTGGATTTCTCATCGATTTCAAATGTGTTGTTCACCCAGTTGACTGCCAGGTTATGGCTTTGGTTGCTGAAGAGTATCGAGATGTGTTCTACATTTTTAATTTCTACAAAGGTTCTGGCTGCCTCGCTCTCATAATCCAGGTTTAATCCTCCGGCTTCTTCCAGTAAACGTTGAGCATTCTCGATAAAATCGCCTTCAAGTGAGCCGGCTTGCAGCATCAGGTTGCGTGGAAGAGTATCTGTGACCTCTGCGCTGGTAGGTGAGACGGCTACAACAGCAGAATATTTTTCGGGGTTGTTGATACCCGCTGACATTACAGCACCGCTGCCCATTGAATGCCCAAGCAGTGCAACCATCTCTTCATCAACCTCAGAGTGAGTGATCAGGGCTTGATAAGCTTTTTCGATGTCGATTTGCAGCGAATCTCTATCGGTATCCATGGGGGCAGGGTTGGAGGCATGTCCGCTGAAATCAAACATCATCACAGCGTATCCGGAGTTGGCAAAAGCATACGCATACCCCAGCATGATCTGCTGGGAGCCGCCATATCCATGCGAGATGATCACTCCCGGAAGATCATATCCTCCTTCAGGTTGAATATATTGGAGTGAAAGCCCCTCATATTCTTCAGTTAAAATTGTCAGTCCTTCCTCTAAATTGAAAACACCCCACCATGAAGCCGCAATTAAAACGATTGCCAGTGAAACCAAAACTAATTGTACAGGACTGAGCAGTGGGGATCTTCTAAACATAGCTAACTCCGTTAATTATGATTTTCATATTGATTATATAGGAAAAAGCCCCAGATTGAAATTTGTCTATCTAAATATTGTATTATTAAATTACAAGTAGTTAAATTTGGAGGTAGATGATGGCTCAAATAGGAATTCACAGTTTATTGGTACTGCCCATTAAGAGGTATATCCCTAAACACAAGGGGCTTGTATTTGGGATCCTTTTGGGAAGCATCCTCCCCGATGCAGACAATTTTGCTGTTGCTGCAGCTACACTTACGGGAGGATCGGTTGAGGGGCTTCACAGAACGTATACACATAGTCTTCTCACTGCTGCATTTATAGTATTGATGTTTTTCCTGCTGGGGAAAATATTCAAAAAGGAAAATTGGGGATATCTAGGTCTGGGTCTGGGGCTTGGATTTGGGCTTCATATATTTGTTGATCTACTGGTTTGGTTCAACGGAGTAGAGTTATTCTGGCCTTTTAATAGCTGGGTGAACCTTTGGGAAAATGTAACACCACCTGAGGCTTGGATGAAGTTAATGAATCCTTTGGAATTCCTTTTTATTGCTTTGTTCTTTGTGGCTCTAAATTTTGAGGCCAGGAAACAAAACACAGATATGGGGGTGATACCGACACTTCGTGTTTGGACTTATATCCAGTTAGTCTTATTTGTGGTTTTTCTGATTCTGGCATATGTTTCGACCAGTAATTTAGTCACTATAATTTATGGAGCATTTTATCTTCTGTCATTGATATTATTGCTTTGGATCGTGTTTAAGATGAGGAATACAATTGAAGCTTGACAATGATAAAAGCCTGATTTTTGATTGATATAATTTAATCCTGAATAATAGTAGAACACTGAAAACGGAGATTTAGCATGAGGAAAAATCTTACTATCTTATTAACGATCTTGCTCTTATTGATCTTTGGGAGGGCTGTATCAGCTGAAGGTGGAAGTATTGCATATGGAGATGTCGTTGAAGCAACTTTGGAAGCTGACGCAGTGGATAGCTGGGATTTTTACGGACATAAAGGTGATAGTGTTGAAATAATTTTGGAAAGTGATGCCTTTGATACTTTTGTAACATTAAAGGGTCCCCACAATGAAATTGCTATTGATAACAATGATCATTGGTTAGAATCAAATTCAATGATCAGTGAGTTTGTCTTGCTGGAGGATGGGAATTACACGATAAAAGCCAGAAGCAACAGCTTAGAGGAATTTGGTGACTACAGACTAAGCCTTGAATTATTGGATGAAAATATTGATCCTATCAAGACAGCGACCAGTGGAGATGAACTGACAGGCTATCTTAGTTCAGGATACAACAGCGAATGGCGTTACACGGCTATTGCAGGGGAGATAGTTGATGTGAGAGTGTACAGCGATTCTTTCGATACCAAGCTGGAGATTAGCAATTCTGAAGGAACTTTACTTGATTTGAACGATGACGGACCGGATGGCTCCAACTCATTACTAGCGGCATTTTCTTTTCCTGATGATGGCCTTTATTACATATCCGTTTCCGGATATGATCTATTCGATTATGGTCAATATTATTTGATGATCTCTGAGACTTTGGGTGGAAAGCTTTATATGGGTGAGATCTTGCCTGGTCAATCAAAATCAGAATATTTAGAAGCTGGATATTGGCATGGCTGGGATTTCATTATTAATGATGAAACATATGTCACATTCTCATTGGAAAGCGATTATTTTGACGCTTTCCTTGAATTGTATGGCCCGGATGAATTTTTGGACAGCGATGATGATGGCATGGGGGGAACTAATGCGATCATTCGTGATTATTTGATTGATGTGCCTGGAACATACACGAT
>JAUWSD010000198.1 GCA_030610225.1 Chloroflexota bacterium | reverse complement strand
TTTTCTCAAGGACGGGTTTGATTAAATTAAGAAATGCCGGGAGGTCTTCAACACGCATATACCAGGTATAAGGTTTGCTCTTTTTTATTAGCAGATTAGGAAATACGGTATAGAAGGGATGTTCCTCTCCGAAGTATAGGTAAAGGTAACGGAGTTCTTTCGCTGTGAAATCTTTTTTCTCTTCTTCGCTCTTTTTCTTACTCTTTTCATTATCAAGGACGAGATAATCCTCAGCAGTTACCTTCAGGTGACGCAGCACACCGGGGGTTATTTCAAGCCATGATATACCTTCCATCAACTCATAATTATTAATCGCCAATCTTTCTCCCCATAAGAGACCTTCATGAAATATCAAGCCGATAGGCTGCCCTGATAAATTCTCGATGATCTTAATGATCGTCGTGCCCATTCCTTCCTGGAATCTGCCTCTGATCTCATGTTTCCACATTTTTGTACTGCGCTTGCAATTTAGTAATCCGCGTTGGTTACTTTTTCTATAAAGTTCTTTAAGAAAGGGAATATCATCATTAGTTGCTTTGCGGATAGAAATTATCTCTTCTTCTTTCTTTTTTATTTTCGGGATATCAAGAACATCAATGTGCTGTCCGCCGCCTAGATTGACTGTCATTTCATAGTCGAACTTGCTGTAATACCAGGGAATACCTGTGATGGCTTGAACGAGGTGACCACTTTCTTTACTCCATTGATGAACGAGATCCATCTGCTTTCGCACCAGGCCTTTTCGCCGGTATTCTTCTAAGGTAGCCACCAATTCAGGGCGGCCTACACCAAATTCAATCCCATCATACGCCCAGGTTTGCCCGATAAGGTTTAGGCTGGAAACGATCTTGCCAGTTTCAACTTCTTCGACGATTGTAAAATCTTTGGGGGCTATATGTGGGTGGGTTCCACTCATCATTTCCCTGACCATGATATCCAAAGATGTGTCATATTCTTTTATCCCATGTACAGTGCCGTTGAACTTTGCAAGTGCGTCTGTATCTTCTTTTGTTGCCCTTCTCAGCACCAAGCCATCTCCAAGGTCGGAGATGATTTCTTTATTACTATTCATCTTTTCCTCTAGTTTCATGTGCGAAATATGCTTCCGCAGTCTTTTGTAATGTTAAGTCATTGCTGTTCTTCCAATTTTCTATGTACATGTCGATATTCTCTGCACCATTTCTTTTTAAAGCAGACAATGTTTTTACGATCTGCCTGTCCTCTTTCTTTGACATCGCGATCTTCTCAATGATCTTCAACGTTCGGTCTTCAAATTTAACAGACCAGGATGCTGAAAAAGCTCTGAGCGCGATCCATTCTTTCTCACCAGTTTCAAATTCCCAGGTTTCCAGTAGTGATAATACCTGGCTGTCAAACCCTTTTTGTGCGATTTTTATCAGCACATCTGCCAGAGCTCTTTTTAAGTCCGGGTCATCTGTGTCACTTAGCGCACCAACTTTTTCCAGTATCCCTGTATTTTCAGCATTGATCACAGATGGGATCAGGCTCAGGGAAATATTAAGAAGACTGATCGAATCAGATTCTATCCATCTATCGATTAGTTCAAGGATTTTATCCGAATTGAATTCAGCCTTTTCTGTGAGAGCGGCGGATAAAGCCATCCCAACATCTCTTCTGTCCTGAGCAAAATTTAATAGCTCGCTTAGGTCTATATCATCACTGAGGAAATTTCTTTCCGCAGCGATTACTGCCGCCAGCGCTCTGAAAACGGCGAATTCTGCTTCAATGAGAATGTTATAGATCTCATCTGGCAAATTCTTCTTGCCAAGACGATTTCCGATTGGAAGCACAATATTTGTGATAGATACTTCTTCCAGGACCTGATTACCAGTTACTTCAGGCAGATCGAGGATCTTATCCAATGCAACCAGGATTGATTCAGGGTGCTGTATTTGTAAAGCTGCATTAATATCTGTCAGGATCTCTTTGATGTCTGATCGCATTATTCTTCTTTCAAAATCGCGTTGATTTCTTTTAAAGTCTGCTGGTTGTCAACATATCTGATGCCGTGAATACCAAGCTCATTTGCGGCGTCAATATTCACCGGCATATCATCAATAAAAACAGCTTCCTCCGGCAATACGCCAAGTTTTTCAAGTGCAATTTCATATATCCTGCTATCAGGTTTCATGACACCTTCAACTGATGAGTTGATGACCGCATCAAAGAGATTAATGATCTTCCAATCATTTTTCATCAAATCTTCCAAATTAGTCATCGCATTACTCAAGATGCCGATCTTGTAGTCTTGCTTATACATTCGGATGGCATCCACTAGCTCCATATTCAATTGATCTCCGGCAAAGAAAAGTTCCATGAAATCCTCACCTTCCTCTGGAGATATTTCCAGCTTCTTGCTGATATTAGCCAGATGATCATCCCAACTGATCTGCCCAAGCTGGGGATTATGATCACTACTGATACCAAACACTACTTCAATGATCTCACTCTATGTGAGGTTATATTCTTTGGCTAAATACATCCTGGTTGTCTGCTCAACAGTGCGAATAAGCACACCACCCACATCAAATATAATTGCTTTGATCATAGCGCTCCTTTTATTAAAAACCTGCGACACTTCTATAGTATCGCAGGTTCGTTTTAGTTCAAAGGTTTTCGGAAGAC
>JAUWSD010000143.1 GCA_030610225.1 Chloroflexota bacterium | reverse complement strand
GAAACCAGGAGGTTTTTTGTTATACCTGTACTGATATTCCTGTCCTTATCTATTTAGTGGTGCGAACAGATAAAGAATCAGGGGATGTTTGTGCAATAACCTTCCCCACCAGTAGGAGGCTTGTACCAATAACACACATCTCCATGAGCCTTGCAGGATTCCGGGTCCGGTTGATTTGAACAAATGACTGGAGTTGGAGTTGGCACCGGTGTACGAGTGGGTGTGTTTGTTGGAATTAATGTCGCAGTTGGGATAGGAGTTGGGGTAGCAGTCGGCACTGCGACAGCATTTGGGCAATTAGCTGAGCGGATGATGAATGAGCGGATCTCTGAGGCAGTTGACCAGTCTCCGACCTGCTGGTGGTAAGTTTCTGAATGCAAGCCAGCCTGCACCTGCCAGTAATATATAATGCAAGGCTGCAGACTTCCGGAGAACATTAAAAAGCCTTCCTGTCTTGTTACCCAGCCGATGTCAATACTGGCCATTTGCGGGTCAGTATCAAAACTCAGCCAATATGCCTTACCTGTACAATTTGGCATGTCCCACTGGAAAATGGAGTATCAGTATCCAATGCAGCCTCATCCTGAGGATTGAGCAAGGTAACCGGGCTAATCGTTTGAGGGTCGCACACAGGACCAGTTTGGAACTGACCGCTCATAAGAGAAGTATTGTTGACAACTTTCCAGGCAGATTCATCCTGGAATAATGGCAGCTGGTCGTCGTCTATGTCAATCCCATCAGCGTGCCCTACAACTATCCAGCGATAAGAAGTATGTGGCTGCAGCGCATCTGATAAATAGAAGTGATACATCAGGAGATTGGTCAAATTATCTACTGTTGTTGGAGTGATTGAGTAGGAGACAGTTGTGTTGTAGTCTGGGCCTGGTGAGAGATAGAGCGTGAAGCTGGTTGGAACACAGACATTGCTCCAGTCCGGGGCTGGTCCTTCTGCAGCAGAGTAATACCAACGGAAGTGGATCGGGCTGCTTACCAGGACGCCACCACCCGGAACGTTCTCCAAGACCTCACCGAAGGCAGCTCGGTCAGGGCAGTTCAAGTTGTTGCCTACAGTAATACCATCATCTGTTTGATAGGTTAGAGCGCTGGTGGCTGTTGGTGGAAGGGGTTCGGGTGTGTTTGTAGGCGCAGGTGGATTCTCTGCTGTTTCCTGGCAGCCTGAAATAACGATCAACACTACCAGGAGAATTATACAAAAGACCAATGTTTTATTTCTCATCAGTTTTACCTCTTGTAACTATCATACGAAATTTGGTTCCGGAATACAAGCAGTTCTGCTGCGGGGACAGAGATTTGAATTGACAAGAACAATCCTATTTTTGTATTCTTAATATAAAGAACTTAATCAAATATCATTTGAATTTCTTTTATGGGAATCTGGAATTGCTTTAGGAGGCATATGATGAGTTTGGAGAATGAAAAAAGGGAACTGCTGAATTGGATAGAGGATAACCGATCCAGATTTATTGGGATGTCTGATCAGATCTGGGAAAACCCTGAAATTTTGTGGGAGGAGTTTTTTGCTTCGGGTTTGCAGGCAGATTTTCTGGAGAAGGATGGATTTACTGTTACCAGAGATGTTGCCGGGATGAACACCGCTTTCATCGCTGAATGGGGTGAAGGAAAGCCGATCATTGGGTTAATTGGTGAGTATGATGCCCTGCCAGGTCTATCACAAAAGAAACAATCTTCCAAAGAAGCAGTAAAGGAGGGAGGACACGGGCACGGCTGCGGTCATAATATGTTGGGAACTGCCAGTGTGGGTGCTGCGGTGGCAGTGAAAAAATGGCTGCAAGACAGCGGAGCATCCGGCAGAGTTCGTTATTATGGCTGCCCTGCTGAAGAGGGTGGAGGTGGAAAAGTCTTTATGGCGCGCGACGGGTTATTTGACGACCTCGATTGCGCTTTAACTTATCATCCAGCAAGCACAAATATTACCAGCAAGGGGAGTACTGTAGCGATCGTTAGCTCCCATTTTAGATTTAAAGGAGTGGCAGCCCATGCCGGGGGAACACCGCATTTAGGACGTTCGGCCTTGGATGCGGTTGAGTTGATGAACGTGGCCGCAAATTATCTAAGAGAACATGTGCTGGATGGTACGCGCATCCAATACATCATTACAGATGGTGGTCAAGCTGCCAATATTGTTCCGGAAACTGCAGCGGTGGAGTATATCCTTAGAGCAGATAAAACAGACTATCTTAAGGATGTGGCTGAGCGCCTGCGGAATATTGCTAAAGGTGCAGCTTTGATGACAGACACAAAGTTTGAAGAAGAAGTACAGATCGCATATTCAGGTAAGATGGCAAACCACACTTTGGGAGAGTTGTTATTTGAGAACATGGAATTCATCGGGGCAATCGAATTCACAGAAGATGAGATCGCCTATGCCCAGGAGATCAACGATTCTTTTCCTGGTGAGAATAAAGATTATATCCAGGCAGCTATTGATTATTATAAGCCTTCGGCTGAGTTAAAAGAGATGGTCCTGGCACATAAAGATAAGCCTCTGATCGGAGTTAATTTCCCTGCGATCGATGAAGGCATGACCCTCAAAGGGGCTACAGATGTGGGAGATCTAAGCCTGGTCACTCCGACTGGTGAAGTTTACACAGCTTGCTTTCCCACGGGCGCGCCTGGACATAGTTGGGCCAATGTTGCCACAGGCGGTATGTCAATTGGGCATAAAGGCATGATGCACGCTGCTAAGGCCATGGCGCTTACCGCCCTGGACCTGTATTCAGATCCCAAATATATTCAAGCTGTCAGAGCTGACTTTGATAAGAGCATGAACGGAAAGAAATATGAATGCCCGATCCCGGACGATCAACAGCCGCCGAGGCTTGAGCCAAAATCGTAAGAGGAAATCACGATCGGTTTTTATGTGGAACAAATCAGATATGACTTAATGTCTCAAAGTATCTGACGATATACAGGCCAAATAATATATTTCAATGCTTATTATTGAGAGTTAAAAAGTTAAGCAGGATGGGATTTACAATTCCTGGCTGTTCATAATGGGGAAGATGGGCGGCATCTTCTATTGGGTGAAATTCAAGATCGGGAAGTGCTGATATGATCAATTCCATATCTTCGTAAGGAATTGACTTATCTTCTTTCCCCCAAATGAGGAGAATTGGCAGGTCTAATTGTTCCAGTGATCTGTATTCTTTGATTCCCGAAATATTTGGTGTATCTCTAATTGTTGACAGGATGGCTTTTCTAAATCCTTTGTATTGGAGTTGATCGCGATATTTTTCTTCCCAATCCGGGAACCTCTCAGGATTAAAGAAATCATCCAACTGTACTTTTGGCAGCTTGAAAGGTGCCAGATATACAGCGGTTATATATTCACCAATGAGAGGGAGGTTGAGGGGAAATATATCCTTTGAAGAAGCAGGTGTTGTATATGGGTCTATCAAAGTTAATGTTTGGATCTGATTTGGATGATTATTAGCGTATGATGCCGCGATAGGGCTGCCCAATGATACGCCAAATAAGTTGATCGGCTCATTTTCTATGCCCAATATTGTGATCAGTTCGTGCAGCTGGCGCACAAATAAGTCCAGAGTATATTCAGTATCCGGTCTGTCTGAATAGCCCCTGCCGTATAAGTCGAATCTGAGAACGCGAAAGCCATTTTCTGCAAGGAATTCGAATGTCGGGTCCCATAAGTATGAAGGGGTTGAAAAGCCATGGATCAGGATGACAATTGGCCCATCCCTGGAAATTGCGTATTCATAATATACAACCCCATCAGATAATTCAATAAAGTCCCCCTTAACATTAAGTTCAGAGCGGTCATCCAGAGTTTTTTTCTCGAGATCGAGGGCAATATAAGCACCTG
>JAUWSD010000138.1 GCA_030610225.1 Chloroflexota bacterium | reverse complement strand
TGTTGGGGTCAGGAACTGATTTTGAAATGTGGTCAGGTCCAGAGGGATAGGGACAAGAGTTGGAGTGGGTATACCTGAGTCTATCTGAGTTGAGTGAGGGGGCAGGGCATTAGAGCCATCTGATTCATTTACAAAGGGAAATGAGCAGCCTGAAATAGCCAATATTAATACTGCTATAAAAACCAACAACAAATTTTTACGCTTCATAGATATCTCTTCAATTTTGATAATCATATTATGGATTTTTACTATCAGCAACCGAATTATCAAAGTATAGCCATAGTTGAAATATTAAAGACAGGTGGAATTATTCAAAGGTATAATAAGCAAAAACACATTAGGATGAGATATGCAAAAACTGACCGAGTGTATTCCAAATTTTTCTGAAGGCCGTAGTCAAGAAGTGGTAGAAGCGATCGCTGCTGCTATTTCTTCTGTAAACGGAATAACCCTGCTGGATTTTAGTCTTGATGCTGACCATAATCGTTCGGTGATCACTTTCATAGGTTCACCAAATGGTGTTGAGCAGGCTGCTTTTCTAATGATGCAAAAGGCACAAGAGTTGATCAATATGGCAGAACACAGCGGTGAACATCCGCGTATAGGTGCCACAGATGTGGTTCCATTTGTACCCATAGCAGGAGTCACGATGAAAGATTGTGTTGACCTTGCAAATCGAGTAGCAAAAAGAGTTGGTGATGAATTAGATATTCCCATTTACCTATATGAGAAAGCGGCAAAGAGGAAAGAGCGTCAAAATCTGGCAACTGTCCGAAAGGGGCAATATGAAGGCTTAAAAGTTGACATCCTGACTGATCCTGATCGCGAACCGGACTTTGGACCAAAAGAATTAGGAAGCGCGGGTGCGACCGCCATTGGGGCAAGGGACCCTTTGGTTGCATATAATGTCTACCTTGATACAGATGATGTAAAAGTTGCTGAGAAGATCGGCAAAGCTGTGCGTCATAGTTCTGGTGGTTTGAGATATGTAAAAGGACTGGGAATGCTGGTTGATGGGAAAGCTCAGGTATCAATGAACCTGACTAATTATAAGAAGACACCTGTTCACAGAGTTGTGGAGATGATCCGCAGAGAAGCAGCTCAATATGGAGCACAGATCACTCACAGCGAATTGATCGGTTTGATCCCCGAAAAAGCATTGATAGATGCGGCTGTTTGGTATCTGCAGCTGAATGATTTTAATTCCGAGCAAATCCTGGAAGAGAAAATCAAAACAACGGAAAGCGTTGATGATAATGGAGCTGATTTCCTTGAGAACCTTGCTGCGGGAACAGCTACTCCCGGCGGGGGTTCAGCAGCAGCTTATAACGGGGCAATTGCAGCAGCTCTTGTTGCAATGGTAGCAAAATTGACCATCAATAATAAAAAATATGAAGCAGTAAAAGCAGAGATGGAGAAGATCGCTGAGGAAGCTGATCAATTGCGAGGGGAATTAACCCTGGCGGTAAAGAAAGATTCGGATGCTTTTGAAGATGTCATGGCTGCTTATAAATTGCCTAAAGTGACGGATGAGGATAAAAAGATTCGCAAGACGAAGATACAAGATGCCTTTTTGAACGCCGCGCATGTTCCGCTTGAAGTTGTGAAGTTATGTGTGCAGGTAATGAGGCTGGCAGTGACAGTAGCTGAAATGGGAAATTCAAATGCGATCACCGATGCCGGAACTGGCTTCGCAAATGCAGTATCCGCTGTGACAGGCGCAGCTATGAATGTGCGCATCAACCTCAGCTCGTTAAAGGATGAGGGGCAGGCGAACTCCATCAAAGAAGAGCTGCACAGCTATGAAACTGAGGTTAAGGAACTGCAGGGAAAAATAATGAAAGCAGTTGAGGAAAACGGCAAAATTCCATTTTCCAAGCTTTAAGCTATGAAAAAGAGAACTCATCTGATCATCATCCCCTTATTATTGCTGATCTTTTCAGGCTGTGGTTCTGATGATCAATCAAACCCTGTATTTCCGACTCATACCTCAGAAATGGCAATTACTGATGCTGCTCCAACAGAGGAGGTTATCACAAAGGCAGTTTTTGTTTGGGTAGTAGATCATCTTCCTGATGACCTCTATTCGTTTATCGGTGATCTCCCCGACCATTCTTTTGTTGATTCAAAAGAAGATGCTGATGTGACCATTGAAATTGGCGATTCAAATCTAATAGCAAATCTGGTTTTCACCCTTGCTGCTCCTTTTCCAACGATCGTTGATGATGTTGATCTTGGGATCGTTCAATCAGTTTGGACAGGCACACCCCAGCCAGATTTTGGTGTTGAACAGATTATCGTTTCAGATGAATATCTGATTATGCTATCAAATGTGCTTGGTGAGCCAAATCCCAGCACTGTCCTGGTTTTAGAGGATGATGCAATGCTGGACCATGCCTGGGAAAATCAAGGCGTATGGGCTTTGATATTGTTTGATCAAATAGAACCAAAGTGGAAAGTGATCGTTGTTGATGGCCAGTCCCCGATCCGGAATGATTTCAATGCTGAATCATACCCCCTTAATATTTCAATAAGCCTTAATGGCGAGCAAGATACAGTTGATGAAATCCTGGATTTTGTGAAAGTCCAGATACCCCGAAAATATATTCGTGATGAAGAGCTGATGACAACAGTGATCGTAACGGGGGTGACAGCTATGGCCCGAGGGACTGCCTGGGAAATGGACGAATATGGAGTGCTATATCCGGCAGAATACATTGGTGGTCTGCTTAAAAGCGCAGATATTACTCACATTTCAAATGAAGTTCCTTTTGTAGAGAATTGTCCCGAACCCTCTCCATACCAGCTGGGTTATGTCTTTTGCAGCGACCCCAGTTATATAGAGCTGTTGGAATTTGTTGGTACAGATATTGTTGAATTGACAGGTGATCATTTTGGAGATTATAGCTCTGATGATGTACTCTCAACATTTGCTATGTATGAAGAAAGAGGCTGGCAGTATTACGGAGCTGGAGTTGATATAGAAGCAGGGCGGCAGGCGATCACAATGGAACATAACGGAAATAAGATCGCTTTCATAGGATGCAACGGCAAAGGTGATGTCTACACCCCCACAAATTGGGGTCAACCGGGTTCTGTAGAGTGTGATTATGATTGGCTGACAGAAGAAATAACAAGGTTGAAATCTGAAGGTTATTTAGTAATCTCTACCTTCCAGCACGAAGAGATCTACTCATTCAAACCATGGTCGAAGCTGAAAGACGATTTCAGGTTGATGGCAGAAGCAGGAGCGGTTATCGTCAGCGGCAGCCAGGCTCATCAGCCACATAGTGTTGAATTTTCGGGTGATAGTTTGATGATGTTTGGGCTTGGAAATCTTTTCTTCGACTTGATTTATGGAGGAGAGCATTTGGATGAAGGGTTGATCGCCCGTCACGTGTTCTATAATAATGAATACATCAGCACAGAAATTTTCACTATCAAGTTCATCAGTTATTCTCAGCCGCGTTTGATGACCGAATCAGAACGCGATGAATTATTAAAAGAATTGTTCGAAGTAAGTGGATGGCAAATAACTAATTAGACAGAGGAGTAAATATGGGATTAAAACCTGATCATTGGATCAAGAAAATGGCATTGGAACATAAAATGATCGAACCTTTTGTTGACAGTCAGGTTCGTGATGGAGTGATCTCATATGGAGTTTCATCATATGGATACGATATCCGTGTCACTGATGAATTCAAGATATTCACAAATATAAATTCGACCACGGTTGATCCAAAAGATTTTGATACAAAGTCGATGATAGATTTTAAAGGGGATGTCTGTATCATTCCACCCAATTCTTTTGCCCTTGCCCGAACGGTAGAATATTTCAAGATCCCAAGAGGGGTGTTGACTGTTTGTTTGGGAAAAAGCACTTACGCTCGCTGCGGGATCATTGTGAATGTGACACCATTTGAACCGGAGTGGGAAGGTTATGTGACTTTAGAGATCTCAAACACAACACCACTGCCGGCAAAGATATATTCAAATGAGGGTATTGCCCAGGTATTATTCTTTGAGGGTGATGAGGTTTGTGAAATTTCCTATGCTGATAAAAAAGGGAAATATCAAGCCCAGAAGTCCATCGTCTTACCAAAACTTTAATTA
>JAUWSD010000107.1 GCA_030610225.1 Chloroflexota bacterium | reverse complement strand
CCTGGCTGGAACAGCGGTTCGCTTTACTGCTGGTTTTGCAGCAGGAGACTTCTTCTTGAAGGTGATCCCGCCAGTCTTGCTGGCTTTCGAAGTTTTTGTCTTCAGAGCATCAGCGATCTTCTTCAGGGCCTTTTCTTCTTTTGACGACAATTTTTTGCCAGTTCCAAGCAGACCTTCACCAGCAGCTTCGGCAACTGCTTCAGCTACATCCTTGAGGAAGCCCCTGTATGCATCAGCATCTGATTGCCCCATCTTTGCGGCTAGAAGATCGTTTATTTCTTCAAGCGCTGTTTCAGCGTCTGAGAGTGTGGCACCTTTGATATCTTTTGAGGGCTTGAGGTCATCAGCGATCACTTCTTTCACCAGGCTGTTGCGGGATGAATAATCCGCAACTGTATTTTTGAATGTTCTTGCTTCTTTGGCCTTGACGGTCAATGCAACATTGCCATCTGCGGCAGCAAGAGCTGCTAAGACCCATTCCGGGCCGTCAGCTATCAACTGCCATTCTTCTTTTATGAATAATGACTTTTTAGACATGAATTACCTCCTACGGTAGTTTCTGTTATCATAATGGAATATAATATTGTTGTAAAGACATGCGAATAGTACTATCAAACAAAAACGGAGGTAGGAAATGAAGATTGAAAAGATCGAAGGAATTGGACCAAAATTCGGAAAGATCCTGCGCAAATACGGGATTGCGACAACAGAAGCCTTGTTGAAAAAAGGCGCATCCAAGAAAGGTCGCGTAGTCATTGCTAAGGGCACAGATATCAGCGAGAAATTGATCCTGGAATGGGTGAATTTATCTGACCTGATGAGGATCAAAGGTATCGGTGAAGAGTATTCAGATCTGCTCGAAGAAGCAGGTGTTGACACTGTCAAGGAACTGCGCAACCGTGTACCGGCAAATCTATACAAGAAAATGCTGGAAACAAACACAAAGAAGAAACTTGTGCGCCGCCCCCCGGCAGAGAGCATGGTGAAGAGCTGGGTTGCCCAGGCTAAGAAGCTCAAACCTGTAGTCACACACTAGAGAGGGTTTTTTTTATGTCTAATAATATAAATTTACTTTCTATGTTCGAAGCAGTGACCTCATCATTATCTGAAAACAAAGAAAGCCTGAATAAAGCCGACACTCACAATGGTGACCACGGCGATAATATGGTTAACATCTTCAGTATGGTCACAGATGCCTTTGGACAAAAGGAATCCGGAAGCTTGACCGATCAGCTTGCTTTGGCTGGAAAACTTCTGGGCAAAGAGAAGAGCGGCTCAGCACAGGTATATTCAAAAGGTTTTGAAGCTGCATCCGACCAATTTAAAGAGCAGCCCCTGGGCGCTGACAATTTCCTTGATCTGGTCCAAACCCTGATGGGTGGTGGCGAAGTCAAGAAAACTGATGATAATATGGCTGGAATGCTGACAGGGTTCCTTGGCGGCAGTGATGGTAAGATCGATGCGGGAGATATTCTCAAAGCGGGTCTGGCTTTCTTTTCAGCAAAGAATCAGGGAGGAAGCACATCTGAGGCACTTATCCAGGCGGTCATCTCATCCAGCCCAATGGGTGCCAGCGAACACCGGTCACAATCCAGTTCTATCGTTGCTGGAACAATGCTTGATCTGCTTGGCGGTTTCTTGAAATAAGCCACAATATTTAACCTATAAGAGTTCTTTATCGTGAGGAGTTAATCCTGAAATATGATAAGGAACTCTTTCTTTTTAAGGGTCAGGTATGCTAAACTATTTTAGATAAATAATTTGGATATACATATCTAATGGATAAGAGAACAAAAAAACAGAGCATATCGGTTTTATTAATAGAAGTAGTGGTTTACGCGGTCATAATGGGGTTATATGTCTATTTGGGACTCAGATATCTGAGCGAACCAATGTACAAACTTTTCAATAGTAATTTAAATTGGTATTCGGTTGCAGTGATCCTGTTGATCCTGGCGCAAGCAGTTTTATTGGAATATATTGTTTCCTTCCTGTTGGGATCTCTTGGCATCTTTAGGTTAAAGGAGTAAGAGGGTACAGTGAACTTTCCAATTTCTGGCGTTACCATTGATCCTTTCCTGTTGGTGACAGTTGGGTTCGTTGTTGGGCTTTTAGGTGGTTTCTTTGGTGTTGGTGGGGGGTTCCTGGCAGGACCGTTTATGTTTTGGATGGGGGTTCCAATGAATTTTGTGGTTGGCACAGACCTAACCCATATCGCCGGGAAATCATTTGTGGCTTTTCGCCGTCACCGAGCTCTGGGCAATGTTGATATTAAGCTTGGGCTTATCATGGTTATTGGAACTGCTGCAGGAGTTGAGATTGGCGCTCAGGTCATAGAGGTGCTTGAAGCTAGAGAAAATGTAGATACGGTAATCGGATTTGTGTATATTATTATTCTTCTTGGGATAAGCTTATTTACTTTTTTTGAGAGTTTTCGTTCAATTAAAGAAAATAAAAAGAATCCTGATAATAAAGAATATATTGGTTACAAGAAGTTCAGTAAAAAAGTACAAAACATAAATATCTGGCCGATGATAAGTTTTCCGGCATCAGGAATTGAAAAAATGTCTCTCTGGGTTGTTATCTTTGTTGGATTAATTACTGGAGTTTTAACTGGAATGTTAGGTGTTGGTGGTGGTTTCATCCGCATGCCAGTTTTCATATATGTCCTTGGAGTACCCACACATGTGGCTTTGGGAACAGACCTGTTTGAGATCATCTTTTCTGCTGGATATGGAGCTGTAACCCACGCAATAAAAGGAAATGTGGACATTATCATGGCCCTCGTGATGCAAACGGGGGCAGCTCTCGGCGCGCAGATCGGAGCAACTTCCACCCAATTTTTCAAAGGCCCGATCATCAGATTTTTATTCTCCTTCCTGCCATTTATTGGAGCGCTGCTTGTGATCATCAAATTTTTCAATGAAGGAGTGTTAGCTTTTTAGGAGAGTTATGAATATTATTCTTTTTTCAGTAGATGCATCCTTTTCTGTTTCAGTAACAGCGCTAACAGGTAAGTTGGCTCAATCCCTGAATGCAAATTTTACCCTGGCATATATTTCATCCTCAGATGACAGGGAAGCAGGTGAATTTATCCTGAATAATGCAGATTCTTTACTGGTTGGCCTGGATGTTGAGAAGATATATCAGAGTGGGGAATCACTGGAAGAGATAATGGCATTAATTGAAGAAGGTAATTACGATATTGTCGTATTTGAGGATAGGAGAAGGCGGGGCTTCTTTGCCACAGAGCAGGACAACCTGGTCCAAAAAGTGATCCAGCACTCCCCCTCTTCTGTTCTCCGTATCAGGCAAATGAGCAATAAATTTGAGAGAATGATGATCTGCTCTGGTGGAACTGAGATATCAGAACCAGCTATTGAGCTGGGCGCAAAAATCGCATCCAAACTTAAGATGGAAACCTCCCTGCTGCATGTGGAAGGCGCAGTCCCCACGATCTATAATATCACCGGCGTGAAGGAAGAACATTTAAGTAACATTTTGGGTGAAGAGACACCTTTAGCTAAACATCTGGTTAGATGTGATGAGATTTTTTCTGAGCATGACCTGGAAGTGAAGAAGCTGATCGAACATGGTGTAGTAGATGAGACCATTATAGATATTGCCCATCAGGAAAAGGTAGACCTTGTTGTTTTGGGTGCATCATGGAGCAGGAAAAAACTGGCGGGGTTTTTGATGGGGGATATTACCAAAGAGTTGATCAAGAGAATGGGAAGCGCAATTTTAATTGTAAAGTGCTAAGCTATTCCCTGACCTGTAAAAAATTAATATAGATCAAATTCTGAATGCAGCTGCTGGATGTGCTGAATGAGATCATTGGGGATGCTGCTGTGCCGTCCTCCTGGAAAAGCTGCAGGTAAACCCCGTTTTGAGTATCAACCGGTGCAAGCTCACCGATCTGAATTTCGAATCCCCCTGTTGAATACTCCCTCGCAGAGCCGCTGATAGCTTGCAGGGTTAGTTCTGGATGATCGCCGATCACACCAGACAAACGCACTGAATAACCTGCTGCAGGCTGTCCATCAGTGTCCAGCACACTGCCCGCTACATACATGTATCTGCAGCCGCTCTGGTGAGGAAGATACCAGGGCATACCAGATTGCACTTCAAACAAAATTCCGGAATCTTTGGTGGGAATAACTACAGGGAAAGGTTTTGGAGTTTGTGTTGGGGGAACAGGAGTATTAGTGGGTGTTGGTGTTGGCCCTGCAATAAGATTGGAGGAGATTTTAGATTCATCAGGCGGAAATGGGTTCAAAGGATTTGTTGGCACAATGAAAGTATAGATAAAGACAATTAACAGGATGGCTGAGCTGAGGAGAAGAAAGATGCTGCCGAAAACTAACCCTAAACCGTTTTTGTTGCCCCGGTCTGGCCTCTTATTTTGTTCTATTTCCTGAAATTCCTTATCCATGATGTCTTTAGTTATTGCCTAAGATTTCAATTTCACTTGAATTATATTTTTCCAGCAGCCATTCTTCCAGTGCGATACCCTGAAGGGTGAGCAGTGCATCGTATTGCAGAGGTCAGTCATCCTGCCGTTCAATTACCTCAACAAGGAAAAAACCTGCATCAGTCTCGATCAGATCGCTGTATTCACCCGCTTGAAGGGCAAATGCCGCTGCTTCAATTTCCGGGATGAGGAGATAATTGCGGGGGAACCAGCCCAGATAGCCGTATCCTTGCGGGTCATTATTCGCAGCGATCGTTTCAAAACTGGTGCCTTCCAGAAGCTGCCCGTAAGCACGGTTAGCAAGATATGGGTCATAGAAATGCATCTGTCTGGCGCGCACCTGCTCTGCAGAAGTTGGCACATTATTTATTATCTGCTCACGCTGCCAGGCTGCTTCGACCTCAATTGACAATTCTCTGCTGAACGTATCCCGTGTGTATCCCTGATCAGCAAGCCATTCATCAAGCATTTCACTCCCACCCATCTCAGCTTCAAGGTCAGATATTCTCTGGGTAAGGATATCACTCGTTTCCTCATATCCAGCTTCCCTGGCTGCCTGCGAGAGGAGCAGTCTATAGATCAGATCATCGATAACGGCTAGATGAATTTCGGTCTCATCAGTTGGAAGGTCTGCGCCGTTTTCCAAAGCCTGCATATATTGGCCGTAAGAGATAGTGTAGCTGTCCAGCAGAATCCCTTCTCCGTTTACAAGGGCGGCATAGGGGATCTCTGTTGGAGTT
>JAUWSD010000163.1 GCA_030610225.1 Chloroflexota bacterium | reverse complement strand
CAAAAGGACAGAAAGGAGTTGTCAGGATCATGGTTACCAGGGCATCGTCATACTTAATCTTTATATTTCTGACCAATCCTAACTGGACGATATTCATCCCCAGTTCCGGATCCATGACTTCCTGGAGGCCAATATGAAGAGTCTCAGCCAATCCGCGATCCGCTTTTCCTAATTCCCACTGATCTACGATCATAAACTATACCTCATCCACTTTATCTCTAATCAGATATTTGCATTGTTTATCACCATCGAGGATGCATTCAACCCGTTTTGGTGTGGAGGAAACAAAGTGGGCGATCAATTCCTGGTCCATCACGCATATCTCTGGGTAATCTTCTCCCACATGATGGTAGGGGCAGCTGGCTTCAACAATATAGAAATTACCTTCTTCTTCCTGAAGATCGACCATGAATCCTTCTGAGGTCAACACCTCTTGAAGCAATTCCAGGCGTTCTTTGAAATCGAGATCTTCCAGGTTGATATCGTGAGTCAGATCGTCCGCTATTCCTTCCGCGACTTCCTTAAATATGTTACCCAGGACTTTTTCTGGGAAATGGGATTTCAACTGCTCCAGCAATCTCAAGGTCAGTTGCAAATAACGCTGGGGGAATTGTTCCATTCCTTTTGGAGTAAGGCTAAATACCAAGCGGGGGCGACCAACTCCATGTCGTTCTTCTTCAGACACGATCAATCCCTCTGCCTCCAATTTAGTAACATGGTGGCGCACGGATATGGGGTTGATATCCACTGCTTCCGCTAATTCGTTTACAGTCCTTTTTTGATTGAGGAGCAGCGAACGCAGTACTCGATTTCTGGTGTTATTACTCATGAAAAGCCTTCTTTATCTACTCTTATCATCAAAAGTCTATCATTGAACCCATAAGATGTCAATAATTTATATGATATTTATCTAAAATATTGACTTATGCGATTAATTATGCTACAATCTGCCCTGTCAAAAAAGCAGCTGAAGAAGCTATAAAAACTGAATTGGAGCCATTTTATATGTCTGAACTAGTGATCAAGAATCTTCATGTCAACGTGGAAGATACAGAGATATTAACGGGTGTGGATCTCACTATCAAAACTGGAGAAGTCCATGCTGTCATGGGCCCAAATGGCACGGGGAAATCAACCCTGGCCTATGCTTTAATGGGTCACCCAAAATATAGTGTAACTAAAGGGGAAGCCACCCTAAACGGACAGGATCTATTGGATCTGGATCCAAGTGAACGCTCGAGTTTGGGGTTGTTCTTGGCTTTCCAATATCCTGTGGCAGTACCCGGAGTTTCTGTTGCCAATTTCCTGCGCACAGCGATTAACGCTCACAGGAAATATCAAGACCCGGAAGATAAGGGCATATCAATCCCCGATTTCCGGAAAAAACTTAAAGAAAAAATGGCTCTGCTCAAAATGGATGAATCATTCGCGAGCAGGTACCTGAATGACGGTTTTTCCGGTGGTGAGAAGAAACGGGTTGAGATCCTTCAAATGGCCACATTAGAACCAAAATTTTCCATTCTTGATGAAACAGACTCAGGGCTGGATATTGATGCTCTTAAAATCGTGTCAGATGGGGTAAACGCGATCAGTAGTGAAACCCATGGTGTTCTGCTGATCACCCATTATCAACGGATCTTAAACTATATCAAACCTGATTTTGTACATGTAATGCTGGATGGCAAGATCGTTCAATCTGGTGGACCTGAACTGGCACTCAAACTTGAAGAAGAAGGGTATGAGTGGCTTCGGGAAAAACACACTGCCTGATAGGTTTCATTACAGGATTTCCTAAGTTATTTGTTCAGGAGTTTTTCTCATGTCAACAGACGAGAAATTAATTCAAAGTATTGGTGATTATAAGTACGGATTCAAAGATCCTGAAGTGCATGTATTTAAAAGCAAAAAAGGATTGGATGAGGGTATTGTCCGGCAAATCTCCCAAATGAAAGAAGAGCCAGAGTGGATGCTGAAATTCCGCTTAAAAGCCCTGGAACATTATCAGGCCAGACCAATGCCTACCTGGGGGCCCGACCTTTCTACACTTGATCTGGATGATATCTATTATTATGTCAAGCCCACTGAAGAAGAAGGAAAGACCTGGGATGATATCCCGGAGTCGATTAAAGACACCTTTGACCGGCTTGGTATTCCAGATGCAGAGCAAAAATTTCTGGCTGGTGTGGGCGCTCAGTATTAATCAGAAATGATTTACCACAGCATTCATGAGCAGCTGGCAGAACAGGGCGTTTTATTTAAAAGTATTGAAGATGGCTTGAATGAACATCCAGAACTCTTCCGGGAATATTTCGGGAAAATCATTCCATACACAGATAATAAATTTGCCGCTTTAAATAGCGCGGTTTGGTCAGGTGGATCTTTTGTATATATTCCACCGGGATTAAAAGTGGATCTTCCTTTACAGGCTTATTTCCGCTTGAATGTCGCCAATATCGGGCAATTTGAGAGGACGATCATCATTGCTGATGAAGGTTCCCAGGTTCACTATGTGGAAGGCTGCACAGCACCGACATATACCACTGATTCCTTACACTCAGGTGTGATTGAAATCATTGTCAAAAAAGATGCCCGGGTCCGCTATACCACTATTCAGAACTGGTCCAATAACGTGTACAACCTGGTGACTCAGCGAGCGAAAGTTGAAGAAAATGGCACAATGGAATGGGTGGATGCCAATCTTGGATCCAAGGTGACGATGAAGTATCCCTCCTGCATGTTAATGGGCAAAGGCGCCCATGGAGAGATCCTGTCGATCGCTTTTTCTGGTAAAGATCAACAACATGATACTGGCGGAAAGGTGATTCATCTGGCTCCGGATACAAGCAGCAAGATCATCTCAAAATCCATCAGTAAGGATGGCGGAAGAGCTTCGTACCGTGGTTTATTGCGAGTTAATAAAGGCAATACCAACGTGAAATCGAATGTTGTGTGTGATGCGTTGCTGCTGGATGATCATTCCCGATCAGATACATATCCATATATTGAAGTCGATGAACAGGATGTGAATATCGGGCACGAAGCGTCAGTATCCAAAGTGGAAGATGAACAGCTCTTTTATTTGATGAGCAGGGGATTAAGTGATGAAGAAGCTACCAGTATGGTGGTTTCGGGATTCATTGAACCTCTTGTCAAAGAACTGCCCATGGAATATGCAATTGAAATGAACCGTTTGATCCAGCTCCAAATGGAAGGATCGATCGGCTGATGAAGGATTAATATGGCTAGAAAACAACCAGATAAGGGATTTACTTTTACACGTGATATGGTCCAAGATTCCACGGACCTGGCGCCTGTCCTTAGGAAATTCAAGAGCGATTCCTGGGACGCGTATCAGGAGCTGCCATTTCCTACACTAAAAGATGAAGATTGGCGCAGAACATCATTGAATGGATTGGATTTTGGATCCATTCAGCTCCCCAATGGCCAAATTAAAT
>JAUWSD010000205.1 GCA_030610225.1 Chloroflexota bacterium | reverse complement strand
TGATCAGTATCGATTTTTTATCTGTCATCAATAATTCCTTTTATGTTATATCCAGATGAAGAACACCCTGTACATTTTACCCTTTAAACATAAAAGGACACTCTGTTTATTTCTCAGGTGTCCTTATGCCTGTCATTTTCCTGCATCAATAATCGCCGTACGCCTGCGTTTTGCCCTTTTCGATCTCCCAGGGGTAGATGATATGCGCGTCGGTGCTGGCGGCGTAGTAATCCGGGTTGTTATTGCCAAAGAGGTTGCGGTGCGGGTTGAAGTGCAGCACACAGGTGGAGGGCATTCCGCCAGCGACTGAAACACGGTTCTTGACCGCCGTGATTGTTCTTCCGGAACCCCACACATCGTCCACTACCAGTATCTTGTAGCCCTGTAATAATTGGTCTTCGGGGAATTGGATGAACTTCGGCCAGACCATCAGCTTACTGCGTTCGCTCTCTACCTGGGCGGGAAAATCAACTGCAGCGGTCAGGATATGGGTGATGTTCAGCATCTCAGCCAGCAGTCCACCCGGCACAAGTCCCCCACGGGTGATGATCAGCATGGCGTCATACTCACGCTCGAACTGATCCACCAGCATATCAACCAGTTTATCGACTTCTTCCCAGCTCACTAACTCACTGCGCATTCAAGATCCTGACAATTAGTTCGAAAGTTTATCTATTATACACGCTATTTTGTGATCTCGATCCGCATCACAAAGCGGTCTTTCCCGTTCAGCTGATACTTATATTCCTCGTCTCCGCGCATCATATCAAAGTGACTGCGTCCCTTTTCGACCGCGTCCATGATCAGGTAGCTCAGCAGTACGATGCCGGGGGAGATCGTTTGGAATTTGTTATTCAGCCCGGAGTTATAGACCCAGATGCGGTCATCAAAATCAATATTGAAATATGCGGCTGCCTTATCTTTTCCACCGGTCATGAAGGCCAGCTGGAGCATCCCTGCTTCGTTGAATGCTTCCGCAATTGCCAGAATCTGTGCTTCCATCTTTGGGATCAGGAATTCGGCTTTGGCAGGCTCATTTCGCATTAATCCGCTAAAATCAGCTATTTCCCCGCTGAGATCGTTTCCATCACTGATGTACCAATCAACCGGCAGGAAAAAGCTGGCTGCGTTGCGGATCTTGCGGCGCAGTTCGCGGCGGTATTTGGAATCAAGGCTCTCAAAGTATTCATCCACATCTGAGGGCAGGGTGATGATGGGCGCGGGTTGGATTTGGCTGACCTTTACCTGCATCCCGGCCGATTCTGCCGCTTTCTGCACTGCATCCAGCGTGGGGGAATCGTCGAGGATATTCCACAGGTCCAAAACATCCCATTCGGACTCGTGCACCCTTAAGAATTCCAGCATCCCCGCCAGAAACTCTTCCAGATCATCTTTGGCGGTGATCAGGTCAAGAAAATCAGCGATCTCATGGCTTCCGATCAGCATCAAGGCCTGCTTCCCGTCATCGTTCTCAGCCTTAAACAGTGGCGCTATCCCGATCAAATCCCCGTTTTCAGCGCGTCCAACCAGGATGAACAGCTCACTCTCCGGCCATTCTCCACCGCCGCGGTGCTGCCACCACGCACGCAGGAATTCATACCTTAAAAATGGCAGCTTTGATACAGATCGCCCTAAAAGCTCGTTCCACTGCGAGGCGATTTCCGCCCATTGGTCCTCTTGTCTGATGATTTCTATCTTCATATATATTATGACTACCTGTGGGTATGTTTCTTGCACTTCAGATAATATCGCAAGATGATTTTACCAGTATAATGTTTCTTAATGAAAATTAATAATATTTGAACCTGAAAGGGTAAATAACAGTGAAGTTTGATATCCAAGTACTCCCATTAATGCGTGAAAAAGGCCTCGATCTGGCAAACTGGCCAGGTATTCATGCTGCAGTAGCACCCCGGAAGTCTGCCCGCAGCCGCCAGAACGAGAATTTGATCGTCCTGCTCCACTTTTTGGAGGGCTCTCCGCTTTCAGATAAAGCCGTCCAGGAGCTGGCCATCAGGCTGGCAGGCAGTTACTTCCAGCAGACTGGCACGATCACATCTGCGGCGCGTTCCGTTGCGAAGGAATTGAACGAACTGCTGACTGCAGAAAATTCCCGATCTGGCAACAGAAAACAGTCTGTTGCATTCCTCTCAATGATCGTATCCAAGGATGATTCGCTCTTCCTGGTACAGTCCGGCCTCACCCATGTCTTCTTATTGGGTGCCGATAAGGTCAGGCATATATTTGACCCTGAAAATTCAGGCCGGGGATTGGGTCTAACCCAGAAACCAGAGATCATGTACAACAAGTTTGATCTGGAAGATGGAACAATGCTGCTGCTCGCCCCAAATGTCCCCACCAAATGGAAAGCTGATACTCTCAAGAACGCTTTCGGGCAGGACCTGAGGGTGAACGCCAAACGCTTCCTTGACGATGCTGGATCTGACCTGCAGCTACTGGTGATCGAAGCAAGATCTGGTCAAGGTGACATGGACCTGCTGTTTATGCCCGGTGTTATCCCGGAGCCTGCACCTGAACCAGTCGTCGAG
>JAUWSD010000147.1 GCA_030610225.1 Chloroflexota bacterium | reverse complement strand
CATTTTGATGATATTGAGAGTTTATTGAATGACATAGATATTCAAATTCAACCGGATAAAATTGATCCAATCGACACTGAATTCACTCGGAATTCGATCCTAAATCCGATCGCACGAGGGCTTTGGATAATTTTTAGTTCATTTATTGTTTCAGTTGCATCAGTGTTTGTTGTGCTGGTTTTTAGAAAGAGAACTCAAGTTATCAGCCAAACTATAAAAGACAATCCGCTGGAAAGTGGTGGTTTTGGATTGGTTACTCTTATTGTTATCTTCCCAATATTAACAATAATATTTGGGATACTGTCAATCACCATCATCCTACTCCCGGTCTCGTTACTGGTATTCTTCCTAATGACATTGACCGCATTTATCGGGTGGGTAATGGCATGCATTCAAATTGGACAGATGGTCGTTTCTGCAATCAAACGTGACTGGTCTGATGAAGTTGTCGCTGGTATCGGCACATTCATAATGACGTTTGTGATAATGGGAATGAACGTGGTCTTCTGGGACATAATTGGATTTATGATTGGAATGATTATATCTTCATTAGGAGTTGGTGCTTTGCTATTGTCCAGATTTGGGTCAAAAGCTTATAAACTAAAGGAAGAAACTGAGCTTCCTGCTGAAAGCGATTAATCTCAGGTTGAAATACAAAAAGCCCCTAGTTTGGGGGCTTTTTGTTTATATTTTGTTCGTGTTATACTGTCCCAAGATTACTAATATGAAATTAATAAATCAAGAGAAACTATTTAATATTAATAGGGTTACAGCAGATGACTTTGCCTGATAATTTACCAACGATTCAGGAAATCAGTGACGAAGAAGCACTGAAGCGTGCAGCGCAAGGTGATCGTGAGTCTTTCGGTTTGATATATGATCGATATATCACTCGAATATATAATTATATATATTATCGAACTGGAAATACACACGATGCTGAAGACTTAACATCCCAGGTCTTTTCCCGGGCACTGAAGCATATCACCAACTATCAGGACCGCGGAGTTCCATTCTCTGCCTGGTTGTACCGCATCGCTCACAACCTTGTGGCAAACTGGCATAGAGATAAAAGCAGGAAACAGGAATTCGCACTGGAAGACGGAATATGGTCCAGTAAAGAAAGTGAAATGCCGGAATCAGTTCTGCTTCGGGTTGAGCAGCATGATGAAATATTGGACTTGATCAGAGATATACCGGAGGATCGGCAAATGTTGATCATCCTAAAATTTGTTGATCATATGCCAAATGCTGAGATCGGGAAGATAATGGGAAAAACTGAAGGTGCAATCAAAAGCCTGTATCATCGAACATTACTATCTTTAAGGAACAAGATAGATGCTGATGGACTTGCTGATAATGGAAATAAATAGAGAAGGTGAATTATGAAGTTTAAATTACCATGGCAGAAGAAGAATGAAAACGCTGAATTGGAATCAATGGAAAATCTACTTGATTCAATATTCAAACCTGTTGGTCCATCAAAAGAGTTTAGCAATAAACTCCGCAGCGACTTGATTGGACGACCAAAGCGAAAGCTATTCGGTCTTGAGATCCCAAACGCCAAAATGGGTTGGGCGCTTGTTGGAGGTATCTTTGGTACGGTAATTTTGATAGCAAACGCAATCATTTCGATCATGAGATTTGCGAAATTACTGGACAAAGTTGGGAAGAAAAAGAAGAGCCAGATTCAAGCTGCAATATAAAATTAAACAAAAAAGAGGCAGCTCAGGCTGCCTCTTTTTTGTTTAATCAGATAATAGATAATCCACAAAATATCTGGCTTCTTTGATGAGGTCGACTTCAGGATATGGCCAATAAGTTGAATCAGACCCCAGTTTCATATCAACCTTCCAACTCATATGGTTCAGGATATTTTTTATTTCTTCAGAGGTCTCAAATTCTTCCAGGAAAAGTTTTGATAGCTGCTTTAGATCAAGCCCAATTACTGAATTTCCAGCAGGTCGAAGCTTTTCCTGCATTGCAAATAGAACAGCACGACGGGCACATACGCGTGCTTTGCCATGATTACCTTCAAGAGTTGATTTCTCAATGGTTTTAAATTCGCGGTCAATCTTTTCAAAGTTATATTTCATAGAAGAAAATTATATCAAACAGAAGAATGAAGAGTGTACTCAATTTTTTCTTGACAAAACAAAATGCAAAGAGTATAAACAACTTATGATTGAGAATAAACAAATTCTGTCTGCATTACCTACCCCTAGCCCGGCCTCAGTGCCGGAAATCAATTTACTGGGGCATTCCTGTGTGTATCAGGAATAAAATGCTGTTAATAATGATATTACGCCCCGATATATTCGGGGTTTTTTCTTAGGAGAAAACAAAATGAGAATGAAAAATATATTCAGTCAAACACTGCGGGACGCACCTGCAGATGCAGAAGTGATCAGCCACAAGCTGTTGGTTCGAGCTGGCTTCATCAAACAACTTGGAGCAGGCGTATATTCTCTTTTACCATTGGGATTGAAATCAATAACCAAAATTGAAAATATCATGAGGGATGAGATCAATTCGATCGGTGGGCAGGAAATTAAAATGCCGGTTGTTAATCCTGCTGAAGTATGGAAAGAGACTAACCGCTATTATGATATTGGACCAGAGATGAGCCGTTTTAAAGATCGTAAAGGCGCTGATATGGTTCTGGCAGTGACGCATGAAGAGATCGTTGCTGACCTGACAAGGAAACTGATCCAATCTTATCGCCAGCTTCCAGCTCTCGTTTATCACATCCAGACCAAATGGCGGGATGATGCCCGGCCCAGAGCAGGTTTGATCCGAGTGCGTGAATTTACAATGAAAGACAGTTACAGCCTTGATAAGGATGAAGAAGGATTGGATAAACAGTATCGTGCTCATTATCAGGCATACTTCAATATCTTCAACATGTGCGGTTTGCCGACAGTGGCAGTGTTGTCCGATGTTGGAATGATGGGTGGATCAATGGCACACGAATATATGTACCTCACTCCCATTGGCGAGGATACATTAGTGTTCTGTGATAAATGTGGGTATAACGCGAACCGGCAGGTCGCAGTTTTCAGTAAGCCTGAAGCAGAAAAAGAAGATATGCTGGAACTGGAAAAGGTTTCAACACCTGACACAAGCACAATTGAAGATCTGGCAATTTTTCTGAATGTACCAAAAGCTAAAACCGCAAAAGCCGTTTTCCTTATAGCTACAGTTCTGGAAGAGAATGTCGAAGTAGAAAAACTGGTATTTGCGATAGTGCGCGGTGACATGGAATTGAATGAAACAAAGCTGGCAAATGCTGTAAAGGCATTGGACCTGCGTCCTGCATTGGAAGAAGAGATCGAAGCTGTTGGCGCAGTTCCCGGGTATGCTTCACCGATCGGAATTAAAGGCGCGGTAGTAATTGTGGATGAACTGGTAGTTGAAAGTCCCAACCTGGTTGCAGGTGCAAATGATGCAGGATTCCATTATAAGAATGTGAATTATCAGCGAGATTTTGAAGCTGATATTGTGACAGATATTGCCGCTGTGGAAGATGGGTTTGCATGCGAAGTTTGTGGAACTGAACTTTACACCTCCCGAGGTGTTGAAGTCGGAAATATTTTCAAACTCGGCACAAAGTACACAGATTCTCTTGGTGCAACATTTCTGGATAAAGATGGTAAGCGCCAGAAGGTCATCATGGGCAGTTATGGTATCGGAAGCGGACGCTTATTGCAATCAATCGCTGAAGAATATAACGATGAGCATGGGTTGATGTGGCCAATCTCTGTTGCTCCTTTCCATGTGCATATTGTTT
>JAUWSD010000039.1 GCA_030610225.1 Chloroflexota bacterium | reverse complement strand
GGATGTCGCAGAGTTGACATGAGTCCCATTTATCTCGATCCCCACAGGCACTTTCTGAGAGAGGTCCACCCCCACCCCAGCGTGCATGCTGGCAGCAGTTTCAGCGATCAGCATGCTCACACCCCCATGCAGCATCCCCAATGGCTGGCGCGACTTATCTGTGATAGTCATTTCCAGTACGACATGGTCTAAGCCAACTTCCACGATCCTGATACCAAGGTGCCCAGCAGCTGTGTTCTCGATCACTGCATTAACCTTCTCTTTCCAATCATCTGATTCAATATCAATGAACATTAATCTCTCCAGTGCTTCAGTCTAATCATCATCCCCAGTCGTATATTTCTTCTTCCATTCATACAGCTTATTTAATGCATCCATCGGATTCATTGTGTTGATATCGATATCATCTATTTCATCCACAAGCGGGTTCGTCTCAGGGAAGAGCTGGATCTGTTTTGCAGTGTCTTTACTTAAATTGACTGCACTGCCGGAGCTGGCTTCAAGCTGAGATAAGATCTCCTGTGCCCTCTGCACAACTGAGGGGGGCAAACCGGCGATCTGCCCAACATGAATACCATACGACCTGTCAGCACCACCCGGTACTATCTTATGCAAAAAGACGACTTTATTGTCAACCTCACTGGCTGCTACATTGAAGTTCCTGACTCCGGGCAGCAGTTCTGAGAGCTGGGTCAGCTCATGGTAATGTGTAGCGAACAAAGTCTTTGATCTGAGCTTTGGATGATTATGCAAATACTCAACTACTGCCCAGGCAATGGAAACACCATCATATGTACTCGTCCCCCGCCCTACTTCATCCAATATCAGCAAACTCCGGTTAGTGGCATGATTGAGGATGTTGGCTACTTCCACCATCTCGACCATGAAGGTCGACTGCCCTGAATGGATCTCATCCTGGGCACCTATCCTTGTAAATATCCTGTCAACCAACCCGATCTTTGCCTCTGCGGCCGGAACATAGCTTCCGATCTGTGCCATCAGCACAATTAATGCAACCTGACGCAAGTATGTTGACTTTCCGCTCATGTTCGGACCAGTGATGATCCTGATGCGTTCAGTATCATCGAATACCGCGTCATTTGGCACAAAGCGTTCACCGCCTGGAAGTGAGTGTTCCACTACCGGATGGCGGCAGTCAATGATATCAAGAGTATCTTCTTCCACGATCTCCGGCCTGATGTATCCTTCCACAGCTGCCACTTCCGCCAGGTTTGCCAGCACATCCAGATTGGCCAAAGTTCTTGCTGATTTGATCAAGTGCTCAGAGCTCTTTGCCAGCAATCCAAGCAATTCATCAAAGACTCTCGCTTCGATCTTCTTGATCTGTTCCTCAGCATTCAATACCTGTGATTCATAATCTTTAAGCTCAGGTGTGATAAAACGCTCTGCATTCACCAGCGTTTGTTTCCGGATGTAATCATCTGGAGCCTGCTCAGAGTGTGATCTCGTTATCTCAATATAATAACCAAACACCTTGTTGTATCCGACCTTCAGGTTCTTTATCCGTGTGCGTTCTCTTTCCACTGCTTCCAGATTCGCGATCCATTCCCTGGCAAACCTGGAGGACTCCAACACACCATCTAACTCGCCTGAATACTCAGGACGGATAACCCCGCTTTTTTGCATAGTTGCCGGAGGATCATCCGCCACAGCCCTGTGCAGGGTTTCATATACATCTTCACAAGGTGATAGATTCTGCAATAATTCTTTGATAACCTTGTCTTCAATCTGCAATAAATCCCTGATCGCCGGGATCTGTCCAAGGGTCTCACGAAGAGCCACCAGGTCCCGCGGCAAAGCAGTTTTCCCGATAATCCTGTTGGTGATCCTTTCCATATCTGCAAGCGGTTTGAGAGCAGTGCGTACCTTTGAGCGCAGGATCCCATCATTAAAGAAAAATCCCACTCCATCCAATCTCTCATTGATCGCGTCCACATTCAAGAGCGGCATGCTGATGACCTGCATCAGCATCCTTTTCCCCATCGGAGATACGGTCCTGTCAAGGATGCCCAGCAGAGACCCTTTTACTTTCCCTTCACGGATCGACCTGACCAGTTCCAAATTCCGCCTGGTATTTGCATCCAGGTTCATAAACTCACTGAGACTGTATGACCTGATACCAGTAAGAAGTTTTAATGAAGCCGGCTGATTCTCTTTGAGATACTGGAGGATCGCACCTACGGCACTGATGGCCATATATTTATTATTCAATCCAAATCCATCAATGGCCTTCACTTCAAAATGCTGCTTGATCATTTCCTCACAGCGGCCCTGTTCAAACTTCCAAGCAGGTATCCTGGACTGAAAGCTGGGCACACCATTATTATCGGGATCACCCAAATCGAGATCTTCAGACATTATCGTTTCTGCAGGTTTAAGCCTGTTCAACTCTGTCCGAATTAAATGCTCGATCTTATTATCTTCAAATTCAGCTGCAGAAAATTCACCGGTAGTAATATCCACATACGCGATTCCCCCTCTATTCTCATTGATCACTACTGCAGCCAGGTAGTTATTCTCATCCCCGGGAAGCAACCCTGGCTCATAGATCGTCCCCGGTGTAATCGTCCTTACAACTTCTCTCGGCATCAAGCCATTCACCTGTTCAGTGCCAACCTGCTCACAGATCGCGACATGGTAGCCTTTATCGATCAGGCGTGAGAGGTAATTTTCAGCTGCATGGTGAGGAATGCCAGCCATTGGAACGCGCATGCCTTTTGACACATTTCGGGATGTCAGGACAATGTCCAGCACTCTGGAAACTATATTAGCGTCATCATCAAAAGTCTCATAAAAATCCCCAAGCCTGAAGAAGACGATCGTATTGGGGTGTTTTGCTTTTATATCAAGGTACTGCTGCCGGACAGGGCTGACCTTAGCTTTCGTTTTCACCATAATTACATTCTAAGAGTTATGAAGAATTTGAGCAAGCATTTAGTCATCATCTGGACCATCATAATTAGAAAAGTAATGAATTTTTCGATTATAATTGAGCCACTATACATGCGAGAAAGAGAGGTTGAAAGATTATGGCAAGTGTCACGTACACAAATGTAACAAAGAAGTTTGGCGACGTTGTCGCCGTAAACGATCTCGATATTTTTATCGAAGATAAAGAGTTCCTCGTGCTTGTCGGTCCTTCAGGCTGTGGAAAAACCACAGCACTGCGCTTATTGGCCGGCTTGGAGGACATCACAGAAGGTACAATTCAAATTGGCGACAAAGTAGTGAATGACATCGCCCCGAAAGACAGGGATATTGCAATGGTCTTTCAATCTTATGCTTTGTACCCCCATATGTCAGTTTATGACAATATGGCCTTTGGTTTGAAACTGCGCAAGATGCCCAAAGAGGAGATCGAACGCAGGGTCAATGATGCAGCAGATATTCTTGGTATCCGCGAGCTGCTCAAACGAAAACCCCGCCAACTTTCCGGCGGACAACGCCAGCGTGTAGCAGTTGGTCGCGCGATCGTTCGTGAACCGAATGTGTTCCTGCTCGATGAACCGCTTTCCAACCTGGATGCAAAACTGAGAGTTCAGACCCGTTCTGAGATCTCCAAGTTGCACCGCCAGCTGGAAACCACCTTCATCTATGTGACCCACGACCAGGTCGAAGCTATGACCATGGCCACCAGGATCGCAGTTATGAAAGATGGTCTTCTCCATCAGTTGGACACTCCGCAGATGCTCTATGACTGTCCGGTCAATAAATTCGTTGCTGGTTTTATCGGTTCACCTTCAATGAACTTTTTCGAAGCAACCCTAAAGAAATCTGGCAGCAAGATCATCGTTGATGCAGATTCATTCTTAGTAGAGATACCGGATGATAAGAAAGACCTTTACAAAGAACATCTTGATAAACCAGTATTCTTTGGGATCCGTCCAGAAGACTGCCACGACCCATTCTTTATTCCAAAAGATGTTATCCCCGCAAAAATTCCTGGAACAATTGTTGACACGGAATTAATGGGGAATGAGATCCACATCTTCCTTGAGAATGGTGATCACAGTTTCATCGCTCGTGTGGACCCGCGCTCAACTGTAAAACCAGAGGAAACGGTTGACATCGTGTTGAATATGGGCAACTTCCATATTTTCGATAAAGAAACTGAAGCAGCAATTCGCTAGATATTATGTAAGTTGAATAATCCCTGCTGCCTTCATTAGCAGGGATTATTTTTTATCAATAAAGGAACTATTATGTTTGCTGAACATCTTGCTCCACTCGTTATTCAAAATGACAAGAAGATCGTTATGCTTATCATGGATGGCGTGGGAGGACTTCCCCTGACTCCTGATGGCAAAACAGAACTCGAGACTGCAGCAACTCCAAATATGGACAAGCTCGCAAAGGCTGGAACCCTGGGGCAGGCAATCCCGATCCATATCGGGGTAACCCCCGGCTCAGGTCCCGCGCATCTGTCCCTGTTTGGCTACGATCCTTTCAAGTTTTTCGATGGCCGTGGACCAATTGCTGCTTCTGGAGTAGGTGTTGATGTCAACACAGGCGATGTGGCCTGCCGCGTAAACTTCTGCACACTTGATGAGAAGGGTAATGTGATTGATCGTCGAGCTGGACGCATCTCAAATGAGATCGCTCTTCCCATCGTTGAGAAATTAAAATCAATAGTTATCCCAGGTGTTGAAGTGGAAGTCGCTCATGTGCGTGAATACAGATTTTCGATCATCATGCGCGGAGAAGGATTAGATCCCCGCATTGCTGATACAGATTCCCAGCAAACAGGAGTACCCCCGCTCAAGGTCACCCCTACTGATCCAGCAGCCCAAAAAACTGCTGAATATTTCGACCTGTTCCTGCAAAAAGCAAGGGAACTGATCAAGGATGAACCTAAAGCAAATGGCATGCTGCTGCGTGGCTTTGGAACCAATCCAAGCCTGCCCTCATTCTTTGATAGATACAAATTGAAAGCAGCCTGCATCGCTGTTTATCCAATGTACCGCGGTGTTTCCAAACTTTGTGGAATGGACATCATAGATTTTGAAGGCACTTACCCGGCAGACGAGTTCAAAACCTTAGCTGAGTATTGGGACGATTATGATTTCTTCTTCGTACATATAAAGAAGACCGACAGCACGGGTGAAGATGGAAACTTCGATGGCAAGGTGAAGGTGATCGAATCAGTTGACCAGGCCCTGCCTGATCTGCTGAAACTCAACCCTGATATGCTGATCATCACCGGAGATCATTCCACACCAGCCCTGATGAAGATGCATTCATGGCACCCGGTTCCGGTGCTGCTCTCCGCCTCTGAGCGCGCCATCCCGGATGAACAATCAACCTTCGGAGAACGCTCATGTTCAAAAGGTGCACTGGGAACGATACACGGTACAGACCTGATGCCCCTGATCCTAGCCCACGCTGACAAACTCGGTAAATACGGTGCATAATTAAAACAATGACCTTCCCTAATTGGGAAGATTTCTTTTCATGATCATCCCGGTTTAGAGTGGTGAAGTGAAGCTTCACCTTAGCTGATGCGCAGCATCAGCCCATTGCGAGGAGCGCAGCGACAAAGAAATCTCATTCCCCTACAACCAGGCTCTCGAAAACTGTTCGAAGCTCTCAGCCAATCTCACCAACTCAGTTAGTGCAAATTCCATTTCCTGATCGGTCTCAAACAATCCAACCTGCCTGTAATCCAGGCTGTTCTCATTTAATAGGACATCATTCACAGGAGTTAATTTCATCAAATTGAGTAAGCTCTCCTGTCGCATCAGGTAAGTGCCTAGATTCTCAGGAACTGCCTTATACGGGAATTTAGCAGCTTCAATATCAGTAATTTCCTTGCTTTGAATTCTTACAAAAGGAATTTTACTCTCTTTCCTGGGATCCCCAACTACGAAGAAACCGCCTTTGGGCAGATCATCCTTTGGCTTATTTTTGACCACGACGGAAATCTTCATCACCATCTCGCGTTTGAAAATACTATGAATAGCAAATGATGAAATATTGATCTCACGCCTTTTAAACTTACCGTTGATATTTGGTTTTACCGGTGCTTTTGGAAAAAACGAACCTGGACTCATCCGCAATTTATATTTCCCTGCAAATCTCTTCCAGATATTAATATATTTCTTCTCTTTAAATCGCCATACCAGCCATGAATTCGGCATCACGATCAATATATACAGGGCAACGAGAAAAAAAGGCAGATAACTATACAGATCTTCACTCATCCGAGATTTCCTTCTTCCTGAATCCTAACCAAATACCTGCTCCAGCTGCAGCAGACAATAAGACCTCTGCGATAACTGCATCCTGCCAAAAACGGATTGGAAATAATCTTATCAGAGTATCAGAATAATAAAAGAGCCAGCTTCCATCCTCGAAAAATATTCGATGGAAATTGGTGAACAAAGCACCGAAACTAATTATCCCGATCATTGAGATCAAAACCAGAGAACTGACAGTTAACAGCCCACCAAGACTGAGAGCTGATTTGAACCAGTCCTGCATTTTCCATCTCCAGCTAACTACTCCGACAAGAACAAGGAACAGGAACAACGCCAACCAGACCCTCACTCCTGCCTGCACCAGATCTTTCACATCAACCATATGGCTGAGTTCACGCTCATTAAAGAGGGCACCCCCATTCTCAAATTCCAGGTCACCCAAATATTCGATGCCTCCCGCGTTAAGCAAATAGTCAACTGCGTACGGGGCATATCCCAGGCGCTCTTCCTGCGAAAGCCCAAAACTATCTTCCGGGAATCCCGGCATGCGGTATTCAATCTGAATAAATATAGGAGTCATCAATAATCTTGAAACCGAGATCAATATAAACAAAGGGATGATCAGTGCGACCAGCCATTTGCCTATTGTTTTCAATCTGTCAACTTTACTCATAAGCTCCCACAGTCTGTTCAACCATCAGAAAACTCACGACCATATTATTCACGATCCATTCTATCGGTGCTTTATCATCAGTAAAGACCACATCAGATAGAACGGTTGGCTGTTGTTCATTATATGCCGTCGCCATTGACTGCAGCAGAAGTGATTCGTCGCCCAACTGCATTTCCAACTCGTAATAATTCGCCAGCAAATTATCAAAGCTGGTGGCCTGCATAGTAGCATAGATCATCGTATTGAAAGTATTCGGCACATCTATTACATGCACGGTGGGAAAGACTTCGCTTAGAGTTGCCGCCAGGGCATCAACCAGACTGCGGTAATCTGGTGACCTGCCTGCATTGATCACCAACACCCCATCTTCAGTCAGGTGCTCTTTTGCTATCTGAAAGAATTCAACTGTTGTTAAATGAAAAGGAATATATGGGGGCCGGTAAGCGTCCACCGCGATGAGGTCATACTGATATTCGCTGTGTTCCAGACCCCAGCGCCCATCCTCCGCGATCGCATTCAAATTGGGCATATTCATCCCAAAATATTCCTGCCCCACCTCGATGATCTTCGGGTCTATCTCAAAGCCATCTATCGGTACATTCCCAAATACTTCAGTCGCCTGTCTTGCAGTAGTACCGGCTGCCAGGCCAACTATCGCAATTCTTTCCACTTCTTCCAAACCATGTGGTGCTTCATTAAAGAAAGGCCCAGCTAAAAATTGCATCCAAGGGCCGTAATATATGAAGTTATCTTCCTCATATCTTGAATGATATCCCTGTCCCTCATTCAATCTGAGTAAGAAGGTGCCATCCTTCTCAATTACCTGAATATAATTATAGGCCGACTCAACCTCGTAGATCTGCCCAGCACTCTGCTTGATCATCCCCCCGCCGAGTACCAATGCCAATATAAGTAACAGGATTGGCAGCCAGCTCCATTTCAAGCCAGACTTCCATCCATCTGAGATAGTCATACCAGCAAGTGCAACCAGCATCAAATAGAAACTGAAGACCAGGAATGTGTTGGTTGTGCCTATTAGCGGGATAAAGATTAGTACCGGTAAAAATGTCCCGATGAAAGACCCTAAAGTTGAAACCGCATAGATACGCCCAGACAACTGCCCGGCTTCTTCCGGCTTTTTTATCGCCAGACGGATTGCAAATGGGGACATGGTTCCAAGTAAAACTATCGGAACAATAAATAAGACTAGCACAGTAAAGAATGAGCCAAACAGGACTGCTAAATCCAGCTGATCAAAAGCATCGGCCGCAAAACGCAGAACAGGTCTCGATATCAGGGGGATAACTCCTGCTGTAAACGCTCCCCAAAGCATAATTAAATAGAAATACTTATATTCAGGGAATTTGTCCGCCCACTTCCCACCGATGAAATATCCGACTGTTAGATAGATCAGGATCAGCCCGATTATGCTGGCCCAGACCAGATTGCTGGTGCCAAAAACAGTGCCAAGTAATCGTGACGCAGCCAATTCAACTGCCAATGTGACCATGCCGGATGAAAATACTGCAAAGTATAAATATCTTCGTTTCAAGGTCGATCTCCAATTGTTTTCCCCATTATACCCGTATCAAGATCGGGTTGATTTAATTTTAGTTGATCAGAAAAAATCGTGAACCCATTCCAGGTCCAGCTCTTTCAGAACTCCATCACTGGGTATACCAGTTTCCGCATCCCAATCCACCAGGTCATAATATATCTGCCTGACGCGCTTGAAATCTTCTTCTGTGAATTTGTTGCCATCTGAAGCTCCGCCAACCAACTGCTTGTACATTTTCTTAGGCAATTTGT
>JAUWSD010000050.1 GCA_030610225.1 Chloroflexota bacterium | reverse complement strand
GCCCTTTGGCTGCTGCGTAGATCGCCTTCTGGATCTTATCCTCGGTCGCGCTGTCGATCGCGCTGGTTGAATCATCCAACACCAGGATGCGTGGATCTGTCAGGAATGCCCGGGCGAGGGCCAAGCGCTGCCTCTGTCCTCCAGACAGTGTCACGCCACGTTCACCAATGACCGTGTCGTAGCCATCCTTAAACTCAAGGATAAACTCATGAGCCTGTGCTGCTTTTGAAGCGTCGATGACCTCTTTACGTGTTGCTTTGGGCTGCCCAAAGGCAATATTATCCGCAATAGAGCGTGAGAACAGGAAGATGTCCTGCTCAATGATCGAGATCTGGCGACGCAGCGATTCCAGCTTCCAATCCTTCACATCGATCCCATCCACCAGAATGGCCCCATCTGTAACATCATATGTACGGTTTACCAGTTTTACCAAACTAGTTTTACCAGATCCAGTCTGTCCAACAATAGCAACAGTCTTTCCCGGTTCCACTTTAATGCTGATCTCTTCCAGCACAGGATCATTGCCCTGATATGAATAGCATACATTCCTAAACTCGATCTCACCGCGCATCGCCGCAGCTTTGCCAACGACATTTTCGTCCAGATCTGTCTCTGCATTGACCATCTCAAGGATTCGGCGCGTTGATGCCATTCCCAGCGACACCTGGGAATATGCAAATAGTGAAATAAAGGTTGGAAAACCAAACAGCTGGAGAAGGCCATAGTATGCGACCACATCACCAGCCGCGATCAATCCTTGGTTATAAAGGATCAGAGCATGCACCAGGCCGCCAGCAAGGGCAAGCCCCAAAAATAAGAGCGGAAGAAATCTGGCTTCAATATCGGTTTGGTGAACAAAAGCATCTCTGAACTTACCGGCATTCTTCTTAAACAGACCAATCTCTTTGTGTTCCTGCGACATCCCTTTTACAGTTTCAATTCCGTCGATCGCCTCTGATAAACGGGTGTTCATATTTCCAAATGATCCACGGACTTTGCTTGTAACTGGTTTCAGTTCTTGCAGGTACTGCCTGATAGAAATTAAATATGCAACGATGAATAATATTGGAGTGATCATCAATGATGGGTGATAGCTTGGCGCCACTATCAAAGGCATGATCATGAAATTTGCAGAACCGATCACAAGGTTGACACCCGGGTTGAGCATGAAGTTGATCTCCCGCACATCGTTTGTAGCCCTTGCCATTGTGTCACCAACTGGCTGGAGGTTATGGTAGGTCATACTTTTACCAAGCAAGCTGATGTATAACTCTTCCCGAATATTACGCTCTAAAAGCTGCCCGATCCATTCAGCACCAAAGTTTCGCCCAAACTGAAGCAATCCCCGGATAACCTGAGTGATCAGGATCGTCCAAGCGATCGTACCCAGCACATCCAGCTTTACCACCTCAGATGTGATCGCGTCATATGCTTTCCCGATCTGGACTGGAACAACTGCAGCTAACGCTGCATTTCCAAATGCGCCCAGGATCAACAACAAGCCCAATGGCCAGTAGCGCTTAAAATGCGAAAGCAGCCACAGAATCGCACTCTTGCGGTTTGTCTTATGTTTATTCGGTATTGAAAATTCTGAGATCAATTCGTTTTGTGTTGTTTCTGTCATGTCATCTCGTCCGGAAAAGGCATCTTTGCTGCTATCTTGTATACTCCAATTTTCGAGAACCTGCTTGCAGGCACTTTCCGCATTCGCTCATTTCCAGGGCTGATCTTATACGAAAGGCCATTGCGGTGTAAGAGAGGTATCGCTCGTCTTCTTTTCTTATAGCTTTTCCGCATCATCAGTGAGTGATATTCATAATTATTCTTCTCATCAGGGATGCGCTCGAATATTGTATCAAATGTTCTAACGAATGAAAACACATATTCAGGCAGAACCTGCTCCAAATTACTGATCACCCAGCAGCTCTCCTCATATTCTTCATAGTATGAGATGCCCAAGAGTTTTCCTTTTGAATTCAGGTATGGGAAGAAGGGGAATTGCCTACAGGTAAAGGATCTAAATTCCCGCTCACATTTATCTGGACCTAAACACTCCAGTAACACCATTTTATCTGGAGTTTCTGCCTTCAGTTCCTCATACTCCCGCCGTGCTTCATCCCTGTCATCTCTGCCGCGATCCCATTCCCAGGGAAACCACAAATTGGTGTTCTTCTGCAAATATGCCCATTCTTCATTAAAGACAGTTGGGATCGCATGCAGGATATCACAGCAAAAAGGCTTGCCGCCTACGTTGTAAGGGGCGCATTTCCTGCCGCAGTCTATCAAGGTCATCTCTGTTGAAAGCCCCTGGTACAGTTTTTTGATCTCTTCGTCTGAAAACCTTGCTTCTGTCATGTATGCAAATATACCATATTCAAAGAGATACTGATTATTGCATGTCTATACGAAGTCCAGAATCATTTAATTACTAAGTTTTTGCAAATATTTCATATTATTTGTCAAATATTTAGGTTGTTTGTGCAAATATATTGACTCTTCATCAAATTTATGCTATTTTAATGATATTAGGAGCTAATTATGACAGGAATACCATCCAAATGCCCAAGCTGCCACCATGACATGGTTATTTCACAGGTCAGCTGCACAAATTGTGACACCACAGTTGTTGGTGCATACGAGCTCAGCCCATTCGCTTTCCTTTCTGCTGAAAGCCTCGCTTTTCTTGAAGAATTCATAAAAGCAAAAGGTAATGTAAAAGAGATGGAGAGGAAAATGGACCAATCTTACTGGGTCATCAGGAACCGTCTTGATAAAGTTATCGCTGAGATGGGTTTTAAAAATCAGATCAAACCTTCAGATCTGAAGGAAATGCGCAAGGATATCCTGAACCGATTAAGTAACGGTGAGATCGACGCTGATGAAGCCGCCAGGCTGCTGACAGAACTTGGCGAAAGAGAATGACATGATGAATAATATCAATGATTTTAAAGAAGAAAGAGGTTTTATCTTCCAGCAATTAACAGCTGGAGAGCTGTCTATCTTTGAGGCCGGCCAGCTCCTGGATTCCCTTTACCTGAAATATGCAGAAATATTTCCGGAACCCCCTGTGTTCGAAAAAGACTCAGCAAAAAAGAGCAATAATTAACAAGGAGTATTGCTATGTCATTGAAAGAAGAAAGAAGAATGATCCTCAACATGGTAAAAGAGAATACCATTTCGGTTGATGAAGGCGAGAGATTATTTGATGCCCTGGAAGCCAGCATACCAAAGAAAACCGCCCAATATTTTAAAGCTGACGCTCTCTTACGTAGTGGTGTCAGGCTTGCCAAGTCAATGCCATCCATCCCTCCACTCCCTTCCCTCCAGCCAAGGCGAGCAAGTCATACCTATCGCCGCGATACCGCCCAGGAGATCAAAGACAAATACGAAGACCTGGGCTTCATAAATCTTGATACGGATGAATACAAAGAGCTGTATCACAATAGAGTCACACCTAATTACATCCGTGAGATCCAAGAAGCAGGGTTGCCAAAGGTAGATACCGACCAGTTGATAGAGCTGCGCAATCACGATGTTTCCCCGCAGTATGTGATCGCATTCAAGTTTCCAGGACACGAGGATGGCGACCTATCATTTGATGTGGATGAAATTATCGAGTGCAAGTCTCATGGTATTTCACAGAAGTATGTGAGCAATTTTCTGGAAATATACCCGGATGTTGATATAGACGAGATCATTGAATCGTTTTCATCCGGAATATCTACTTCAAAGATCAAAGCATACAAAGACGCCGGATTAGATGAATCTGATCTGGATGATCTCAGAGATCTTCATTCCAGGGGAATCTCCTACCGCCTGATCCAGGAATTCAACAATTTGGGGCTTCCTGATATTGATGTTTCAGAATTAATCGAACTTGTAGACAGAGGTGTTAACAGATCGGTGCTGTCTAAGCTTCAGACCCTCCATTTTGAGGATTTTGATTATGATGACATAATAGAATTTGTGGACAGTGGAATATCATTTGGCTACATCAAGAACATGATAGCCTTTGGATTAAAAGATCTAAAGATGGAAGATTTTATCGAATTGCATGAGCACGGTGTATCTGAAAAGGCTGTCAAAATATTTTTTGATGGCGGCAAGGATTTCACCAACATTGATGATCTGATTGATTTTGCAGACCTCATGTGAATAAAAATAATCTGTTGTCTCTAAACAAAAAGGCCGTTGTTCGCGGCCTTTTTAGCTGTTTATAATTATTCTTCGCTGGTTCTTCGTCTTTCCCAAACCTCAAACGTAAAAGCATATTGATGTTCTTCGTCAGCAGAATGCCGCTCTTCTGACACCAAAATCCAATCAGGTTCGCCCACTTCTGGAAAATAGCTGTCGGCCTCCACAACTGCGTGCACTCGCGTCATGTATACCTTTTCAACCAGGTCAAAAGTCTGGTAATAGATCTCGCTTCCACCTGCGATGAAAACTTCCTCTTCACCTCTGCTCTTAGCCAGCGCAAATGCCTCCCGTAGAGTATTCACAATCAGACAGCCTTCAGCTATAAACTCCTGCTGCCGGGTCACAATGATCATTCTTCTGCCGGGCAGCGCCATCCCGATCGATTGATATGTCTTGCGCCCCATGATCAGAGTATGCCCCATCGTTACCGATTTAAAATAAGCCAGGTCATCTTTAAGATTCCAGGGGATCTTCCCTTTCTTCCCTATCCAACCGTTCTCACTGCTGGCTACTATCGCTGAGATCTTCATACGGACACCTTCGCTTTTATATGTGGATGGGCCTGGTAACCTGTAAGTTCAAAATCCTCATATTTGAAATCAAAGATAGATCTTACTTCCGGGTTAATCTTCATTGTTGGGAGTGGATAGGTCTCACGGGACAATTGCAGTCTTGTTTGCTTAAGGTGGTCCAGGTAAAGGTGCGCGTCTCCAAAAGTGTGCACAAAATCGCCGGGTTTATAGCCCGTCACGTGGGCAACCATCACAGTGAACAAAGCGTATGAGGCGATGTTAAATGGCACGCCCAGAAAAATATCCGCTGAACGCTGATATAACTGGCAGGAGAGTTTGCTCTCATTTACATAGAACTGGAACATCATATGGCAGGGCGGCAGCGCCATGTTTTCAATCTCTGCCGCATTCCAGGAGTTCACGATCAGTCGGCGGGAGGATGGATTCTCTTTGATCTCATTGATCACCCAGCTCAATTGGTCGACCACTTTCCCGTCCGCACCCTTCCAGGAACGCCATTGAGAACCATACACTGGGCCAAGTTCGCCATTCTCATCCGCCCACTCATCCCAAATGCGCACTTTATTCTCTTTAAGATATTTAATATTGGTCTCGCCGTTGATGAACCACAGCAGTTCATGAATAATAGAGCGAAGGTGCAGTTTTTTAGTAGTCAGAATTGGGAATCCTTCTGAGAGATCAAATCGCATCTGATGTCCAAAAATGGAAATTGTCCCGGTTCCAGTGCGATCTTCTTTCTTGATACCGCTATCCAAAACCTTGTTCATCAAATCCAGATACTGACGCATTTCCGCCTCCTATTGATCAAAATACTGCCGTACTTTTTGGACATCAATCCCAATTTGCCGGACAAGCTCATCACTGTTTGAGAATTTATGCTCATCACGCAGGCGTTCAATGAATTCTACACTGATATCTTTTCCGTAAATATCCTGGTTAAAATCTAGGATATGGGCTTCTACGCGGGATGGGACAGGTTCCAGCTCAAAGGTCGGCCTTCTTCCCACATTTGTTACCGCATGATATTTCTTCCCATCAACAATAACTTCACTGGTGTATACACCCTCTTTTGGTACGATCAGTGATTTATGAGTTGCTAGGTTTGCAGTAGGAATTCCGATCTTGCTTCCACGCCCATCCCCCCTGGTCACGATCCCATTGACTGCGTGTGGCCTGCCCAGTAACACTGCAGCATCTGCCACCTGTCCTTTTTTCAACAATTCTCGTATCCTGGTGGAAGAGACGATCTCCCCATCATATTTAAAGGCTTCAATTGCATTAAGCTCATAACCGCATTTGCTGCCGATCTCTTTCAGTATCTGTGTATCACCTTTGCGGTTATACCCCAGAGCAAAATCATAGCCGATCCACAATTTAGTGAAGTTTAGATGGCGGCAAAGGCTATCAACAAAAACTTCTGCTGAGATCGATGCTGTTTTCGCATCAAAGGGATAAGTAATAACGGCGTCGACTCCCGCAGCGCCCAACAAATTTGCTTTCCTGTCCGGCATGGTCAGATAAAAAGCTTCGGTTGGGCCATAAATTACCCGGGATGGATGGGGATAAAAGGTTAAAACAACAGCCGGCACACCCTTTGCGTGGGCGCCGGCAGTTAATTCATTGATTATTTTTTGATGTCCGATATGAAAACCATCAAATGCCCCGATAGTTAACCAGGCATCTTCATATGAAACATCCTGCAGCCCGTAAAAATGCTGCATAGCTTTCTAGCTCATGAAAACTTTTCGCGGCTGCCATTCCTGGGTCTCTTCGACCAGGGCAAGGATCGCTACTAAGTCTCCCTGTTCACTGATTGCACGCGCCATTTCCGGAGCATCATCCTCAGCAGGAATACGATGTCCATTGCGGACCAGATTCAGCTGCTCTGGGTCTACTGTGATGGTGTGCCAATCTCCCAAAGCTTCTGCGGCTGGGATCAGGAATTCTGCCCAGGTGCCGATCTCAAACGCTTCTTTAAGTCTGCGCAGTGAAACCGCATCACGCATTGTAAACCGTCCGCTCATTGTACGGCGAAGCCCTACCAGGTGTGCTCCAGTGCCAAGCTCTTCACCCAGGTCATTGGCCAGTGAGCGAATATATGTACCTGAGGAACAATGAGCGTCAATCACAACTTCCGGCAGTGCCCACTCTAAAACTTCGAGGTTATACACATTTATTATTCGGGGTTCCAGCTCAACTACTTCACCCTTACGGGCCATTTCATAGGCTTTCTTTCCCTTTACTTTTACTGCTGAATAAGGGGGCGGTACCTGCTCGATCTCTCCAACATATCCATTCAATATTTCGGAGAACTGCTCTTCAGTTACAGATACTTCCACTTCTTCAGTAGGTGTACTTTCAGCGTCATATGTTTCAGTGCTGGAACCAAGATGGATCGTGGCCTGATAACGTTTGTTTGAAGCTGATATGAACTCACTCAATCTGACCGATGGGCCAACAAGGATCACCAGAACTCCAGAAGCGCGGGGGTCAAGTGTGCCGGTGTGGCCTACTCGCCGAATCCCAGTGCCTCTGCGGATGATCTGTACAACATCGTGTGATGTGATCCCAACTGGCTTGTCAACTATGAATGCCCCTGAAACCAAATTCTTGATATTGTCACTATTCATTTGATTACTCCCAAGGAACATAACAATTGCTTGTCTGCTCCCGTGCATAATATGCACATTAGATTATTCCCCTTAATGAAATTATACTAATTCTCAACTAAATATGAAAGCATTTAGCTTCTGAATATTTCTTGAGTTGATTCAAGAACGGTTTTTGTAACCTCTTCCATTGTCCCGTCAATATTTGCACCTGCTGCTGCAATATGTCCGCCGCCGCCGAACTTTTCCGCTAACTTTGAAACATCATATCCGTTCTTTGAACGCCAGCTTACCTTAACTTCTTCGGAATTTTGTTCGATGAATGTAATGATTACGCTGACGTCGTTGATCGATGAAAGCAAATTCACTAGATCAGCGTCATCCCGGCCTTTATAACCTGTTTTGTTTCTATCTTCTTCAGTCAATGTCGTCCAGACAACTTGGCCATCTTTCTGAACCTTGGATAACCCTGCACCCCAATATTTTATAGATTCAAAACTTTTTCCTGTAAGTGCTTTCTCATAGATATCGTGAATATTCAGATCGAATTCCATTAAATCAGCTGAGACACGCAGTGCGTCTGCGCCCGTGCTAACTGTTCTGAAACCAATTGTATCGGTGATAAGTCCTGCAAGCAGGGCTTCTGCAATTGGCTTATTTATTTCCAGGTCAAGGTCTTCCATCACCTCTGCCAAGATCTGAGTTGTGGACGCCGCTGTCGGCCTGAGTAAATTTACTC
>JAUWSD010000206.1 GCA_030610225.1 Chloroflexota bacterium | reverse complement strand
GCTGTTCGTGTCCAGAGTGAAAACATCACCCATGCCACGATCACGATCCAGAATTACTTCCGCATGTACAGCAAACTTGCAGGCATGACTGGTACTGCCATGACTGAAGCAGAGGAATTCGACAACATTTATACTCTTGATGTCCTTGATATCCCCCCTATTGTTGAATACAATACAATGGGTGAAGAAGCCAGTTTGAAATCCCATAAACAAAAAGATGAATATGGATATGAATATACATTTTACAGTCAGATCGCTGATCCTGAAAATAATGCATTCTATTTCAAGAGAAAGGATTATCCTGATGTGATCTTCCGGACGGAAGAAGCAAAATTCAGGGCGATCATCAAAGAAGTGATCAAGTACTCTGTGATCGGAAGACCAATTTTGATCGGCACTACTTCAGTAGAAGCATCTGAAAAATTATCCAATCGATTGCGTTCAGATATGGTCAGGAAACTGGCTCAGGTCCTTCTATTACGTTCCGAGTGGTTCCTTAAAAATGATCGCTTCGAAGATGGCCGATTGGTCCTCGAGCTTAAATTCCTGAATGATCCGTTGAAAGCTATCAATACCCCAGGGATAAATAAGCTGGCAAAATCACTTGGAGTTAATCTGAGCATTGACCTTCCAGAGAATGTTGACAAACTCATAAAAGTCTTTGGCTTAATGCCTGAACACCGGAATAGATTTGTCAATGTGCTTAAGAAAGGCATCTCACATCAGGTGCTGAACGCACGTAAGCATACTGAAGAAAGCCAGATCATTGCAGGAGCTGGAGCCTTTGGTGCGGTAACGATTGCAACGAACATGGCAGGCCGTGGTGTTGACATCAAGCTTGGCGGCGAGGTTGCTGAAGAGATCCTTTCGGCCGTAAATCGTGTTTTAAAACGGGCTGGCATCCAGGCAGCTTATGACATCTCGATGGAAGAGCGCCTCAAATTGGTGAATGATCTCAAACCAGAGGATTATGGGATCTACGAAGCTGAGATCAAATTCTTTATTGATTCGATGGATGGTATGTCTAAGGTAAAAAGCCTTGGCGGACTTCATGTAATCGGCTCTGAAAGACACGAAGCGAGACGTATTGACAATCAGTTAAGAGGTCGAGCTGCCCGTTTGGGCGACCCCGGGTCTTCACGCTTTTACCTCTCGCTTGAAGATGAATTGATGCGTATATTTGGAGGCCAGCAGGTTGACAGCATGATGCAGAAACTCGGTGTGGATGAAGCTGTCCCACTTGAACATGGCATCGTAAGTCGGGTGATCGAAAGCTCCCAAACCAGAGTTGAAGGTGCAAACTTTGACTCCAGAAAGCATCTGCTTGAATATGATGACGTCCTCAATGCTCAACGTGTCATCATTTATGGGCAGCGTGACCATATCCTCCAAAAAGAAGATCTCACAGAAGATGTACGTGAAATGCTGGAGATGGAAATTGAGCGCAGAGTTCCATTGGCAAAAGAAGATGAAGACGGAGCATGGAAACTATTAGGCTGGCTGGAGCAGATCCAACCAACTATGATAATTGGGAACATTGTTTTCCCCTCTTACACATTTAAATTGCTAATTGATTCATTTGATGAGAATGATCGCAAAAATCCAGAAAATGTGCTGGGGAAATTGTCGGAAATTGCAGAGAGATCAATTAACACCGAAGAGGAACATGTCCTAGATTCAGCTGCAGCATCGATCTCCTCGATCCAGCTGCGAAATGAGATCCAGCTTGACGAACGCATGGAAATTCTGGATACCTTCTTTGAAGCGTTGAGATATGAGGATGAAGTAGAGAAACGCAGCATGAAAGAGATACTCAATGAGTTAGTCGCATCATTGGCAGTCCCCATCAATCTTTCAAATACACAAGCAAGATTATTGGACGACGATCCAGACCAGGCCCGGGAAATAATCACAACACAGATCGAAGATAACTTTAAAAAGAACTCAGTTCTGCGAATAATCGGAGCTGTAGAAAGACGCCTGAAAGAATCTCTTGGGCTGATACCAAACGACATCGCTACTCAAAGTTGGGATGAGATCAGCAATGAGATATTGTCCAGTATCAGCAAGGTCTTCAATGATCGGAAGGGGCGATTACTTGGCTCTGATGGTCAATTGGTAAAAGATATCAAACCAACCTTGAATAAACTGGAAGGTCCTGCAAATGATGCTGCCCTGGTCCAGTTCCTGATGATGCTGCCAAGGGGAGAAGTGACAGCTTTTGATAAACGCACCCATAAACAGGTCCGAAGAAGAACCACGCGCCTCACATATATCTATCATGCCGCAGAGCTGATGAATGTATCAGATACCGCAGAACTTTCGTCAAATATCCTCACACATTTGGATAAAGCGCAGGAGGTATTGAAGAATGTTTGGGGTTCGGTTGTCTTTGATCAGTTCAAAGACAGGAAGATCTCTCAATTTGATGACAAGGTCCAGGCTATTATAAAAGCTGAACTCGGAGAACCTCAGGTGGCAAAAATATCAGATTCAGTGATCAGTGAACTCTCCCAGGAAGGAAAGAAAACGGTC
>JAUWSD010000074.1 GCA_030610225.1 Chloroflexota bacterium | reverse complement strand
TTGGATGGGGCAGCATACCAGGCGTCAGTGATCGAAGCCTCCATGCCCACAGCAGTGATGACAACAGTTCTCGCAACCGAGTTTAATGTACGCCCCAGATTCGTAACCTCTGTTGTCACACTCACCACTATCTTAAGCCCATTGATGCTCACCCCTCTGATTTCATTTTTAGGTGGATAAATGACAGATCAAGTTCGTCTTCACGCATTCGTTAGAGGAAAAGTTCAAGCTGTCAGGTTCAGGCTGTTCACTCTTGAAGCAGCCGCAAAATTTAAGCTAACCGGATGGGTACGGAATAGATTTGAGGGCAGTGTTGAACTGATGGCAGAGGGAGAGAGAAAGGATCTCGAAAAATTTCTGGCTCTATTAAAAATCGGACCTTCAATGTCTAATGTTGAAAGAATAGAAAGAGAATGGCTGCCAGCCACAGGGGAATTCACTAAATTCAAGATCAGGATGACGCGCTAAGCTAAAATCCCCGCTTACCTACCTCTAATGGAATATCGTTGATCTTCCCATCTAAACTGCGCCAATGTAAACCTTTCCAGCTGGTATCTGAATACACGCAATCAGCACATGCAGCACCTATGCCGGGGATTCGCCTTAGATTCTGATAATAGTCTGCATATTCGATTCCCTTTTGTTTTGCATCTGCATAAGGGTCAATATTTCCGAAACCGGTAATGATCAGCAGTTTATCCGGGAAATATTTTCGCAGTACTTGATATGAAGCACCTTTCTCTGGATGGTTCTGCTCTTCTTTATTACTCCAATATGAATTCAATCCCAGCCAATCTGCATTTTGGATCACTTCATCAGCTTGTTCAAGGAACACCGTTGCGTCTGCCTTGAAACCATTCACCTGCCCCCCGGGAGAGAGTGCCGGGAAGCCAAATTTAGCATCTGGCATCTTTTCTCTGAGCTTATCTACCACCGCTTTCCACCACAATGAAAATTCTTTTCCGGACTGCCAATATTTACCATATCCAAACTCGTTCAAATTCGGCAGCTTGTGAACTTCGAAATACCTTACATTGCGGGAATACATCATTTGCGCAAATGGCAGAGCAACTTCCAGCCACTCACTTGTAGAATAAAAACTTCTGCTGTCTGGAAGTATTAGTTGGCACAGCAGGAATATATCTGGATTATTATCGACCAATTTATCGATCAAATCCCCAGATGCAGAAGACGGGAACTTTACCGCCTCTATTCTTCCGGAGTTGATCACCTGCAGATCAGCATTATCAAGTTTTCCATTATCCTGAAGATTCAAGCCCACCAGACATGGTCTGCTCCAGCCAAAATTCGTGCGTATATGTTCCAGCAGTTCTTCATTCACAACCGGTCCATCTGTCTGTGGAAATTCAAGGAAAGGCATCGGGTCAATGAAATCATCAGAAAAATGGGTCAGTTGATTTTCGCTGGCAAAATCTCTCTTCAAGCAAAAGTGTATGTATGATCCAACTGCTGAGCCGCTATTTCCTGCTGAGGCGATAACCTCACCCTTTTGGACTTCCTGCCCGACCACAACTAATATCTGGTCGAGATGTGCATACACCGTTCTAAATCCTTCGGGGTGATAAATCCTGATCTGTTTGCCATATTTGGACGAGTCAGGATCACGCTCTATCCTGTAAATTTTACCTGAAGAAGAAGCACACACTTTTGAACCCGGCACAGCTCTCAGATCTACACCCTCATGCCCCGGCATTCCCCAGCGCACATACATCTCAGGGTTATCGCCAAAAGCCTGCACAACTATCGGATATTCTGTTGGCCATTGAAGCCTGAATTTTGCTTCAGGGATTGCTTCTTTTTCATCATCCTCAGCCCCGGACTTGCTTGAAACCTCATTCAGCTCTACCGTCTTCTCACCATAGCGCTGATTTGCCAGCACCCGCGCATGCATGATCTGTGCTAATTCATCCTGGGACTGAACCGGGATATTATCAATATTTGCTTCTGGATTCTTTGCCTTCAGCCAGCTGGAAATATCAGGTTCCTGCAAATACGCCCCCGGTGGATTGATGATAGTGATCACATCAAAACCGGCTGTTTTTTCAGGATCATTGGTTAATTTCGGGTCAAATGTCAGCAAATACAACCGGATAGATTTTATCCAATTGTAATAATTATATTGTGGGGCAAGAATTATATGCTTTTCAGTCATTTTCATTAAACCTGAGAAGTGATATCAATAATTTATTTTCTTTATTATAGGATATATGACCAAAGATTGTGTCGAGAACAGAATGAGATTTGCTAATTAAATGCCAGCCCTTTCTCTTTCATGGAAATAAACCTTCCATCTCCGATCACAACATGATCAAGAACATCCACTTCCAGCATCTTACCCGCTTCAATGATCGCACGTGTGACAACAATATCATCAGTGCTGGGCGTTGGGTCGCCGCTGGGGTGATTGTGCACGATGATGATACTCGCAGCGTTTCTCCTGATCGCAGATTTGAAAACTTCGGCCACCCTGACGGTGGAGCTGTTCAACGACCCTTGATATAAATTATCGATCTCGATCACTTCATTCTTTGTATTCAGGTTGATGACCTTCAAGTTCTCCTGCTCCAATGCGCTCATTTCATACATCAACAGCCCGGCAGCATCAGCAGGGTTTGAGATCGAAGGTCTCGCATCCGGTGATTCCATTGCCAGCCGTCTGCCAAGCTCTATCGCTGCTTTGATCTGGCAGGCTTTTGCAAACCCAACTCCCCGCTCCCCTTCCAGGTCTGCGACCGACGCTTTCTGGATGCCCTTAATACCACTTAGATTCTTCAGCAAACGATGCCCGACCTGCACAGCGTTTTCTCCCTGCACCCCGACCCTGAGCAGGATCGCCAATAATTCAGCTGTATTTAGGGCTTGAGGACCTAAACGTGCCAGCCTCTCTCTTGGCCTTTCAGATATTTCGATGTCCATTATTCTGTATCCGGATGTTTGATCTTCCATAAACCCTCCATATCTTTCAAATATACAGGAATTTTATTCCACATGCAAGTTTTCTCCTTAGCATATAGGATCTTCATAACTGTGATATTGACATCCACTATCGTACAGGTTATATTGCCATGATTATGCGATCCAAAATTTCCCAAATTCTATTCGTTCTCATCGTCGTCATTCTACTTATATCCTGCAGCTGGACTGAGGGGTTTTTAACACGAAAACCCACTGAGACACCTGAAGTGATCCTCCCCACATCAACCCCCACACCTCTTCCAACACCGACCATCACCCCTGCTCCAGAACCAGGCGTGCGTATAGAAGTTGGTGAACAGGCGCTTGCATACGGACAGTGGGAAGAGGCCATCAATATTTTTGCTCAGGCATATGAAACAAATTCAGACGCCGAGATCAAATCAGCCGCATTATTAGGTTTGGGCAGAGCCTTTGCAGCCAACGATCAACTTGAACAGGCAAAAGAGATCCTGAAATCTGCGATCCTCGATTATCAGGATTCGCCCCACAAAGCAGCCCTTTACTTCACATACGCAATGGTATTGGAAGAGAACTCTGAATATGAAGAGGCTATCCTCTTCTATCAGCAGTATCTTTCTATCAGACCCAATGTGATCGACAGCTATACATACGAAAAGATCGCTGACCTATATGTTGATATTGGTGAATACAACCTCGCAATTCAAAACTACATATCCGCAAAGCAGGCTCCGCGGCTTGAGGACACTCTGAGCATTGATGAAAAGATCGGGAAAACCTATTGGTATCAGCACGACCTTGATACAGCCTTGATAGTCTTCCAGGACGTGCTAGCCCGTACTGATAATGATCATGAAAAAGCTAAAATGTTGTACTACATTGGTGATATATATATCCAATTGAATAAGCTCGAATCAGGATATCAGTCTTATTCCTCTGCAGTTACCAATTACCCTACCTCTTACGATTCATATCTAGCGCTGGTCAACCTCGTTGACAACGACATTGAGGTTGATGAATTCTCAAGAGGTGTTGTCAATTACTTTGCAGGGCAAAAACACCATGCTTTAGAGGCTTTTAACCGCTATTTAGAACAAAACCCCGATGAGCGTGAAAGCGAAGTGCATTGGTACAAAGCTCTGATCTTCAAATCTTTTGGAGATTCATATAGTGCTATCTCAGAATTTAAATTGATTAGCGAGGAATATCCTGATAGCGACCGGGTTGCAGATGCTTATGACCTAATGGTCGATGTATATTGGATCCAGCTGGAGGATTATAAATCCGCAATTCGGCTGTATGAAGAATATATCGAGCTATATCCCTTTGACTCAAATAGCCCCCAGTTCCTTTTCTACGCTGGGCGCATTGCTGAAAGATTTGACGACCTGTTCAGGGCAGCAAAGCTATGGGAACGCCTTGGATATGAGTACCCATCGTCAGACCTGGCTTTTGATGGCTTCTTCCAATCCGGGATCGCATTCTACAGACTCAAGAATTACAAGCAGGCAATGGATATGTTTTCAAATGCAGTCTTCGTTGACGAAGGGCCCGAAGACGAATCACAGGCTTATTTCTGGATCGCAAAGACTTACGAAGCACAGGAATTGGAAGAGCAGGCCCAACAGGCTTATCAGACTGCGGCAGACCTTGACCCTACCGGATATTACAGCGAAAGAGCTGCGGATGTTCTAGCTGGTGTTGATTTCTTTGATGCGCCCGACCTTGTAAACACTGACATTAACTACATAGCTGAACAAGCTGAGGCTCAGGCCTGGATCAGATTTACGTTCCAGGTCCCAGACGATGTCGATTTTGACGACCTCACACCTTTGCTGGTTGATGACCGTTTTGTGCGCGGTACCGAGTTCTGGTCCTTGGGTTTGAGCGAAGAAGCCCTGATCGAATTTGACAGCCTGCAGAGAGCAGTCTCCGATGATGCGGTCAGAAGCTATATCCTCGGGAAATACCTGATAGACAACAGGATTTACAGGCAGGGAATATTCGCTGTCAGGCGCGTACTTGACCTGGCTGGCTTGGATGATGCAGGCACTTTCTCTGCTCCCATTTATTTCAACCGCCTGCGTTTTGGTCTGTACTACCCCGAACTCGTATTTCCTGCTGCAGAAGACACCATCTTCCATCCTCTTTATATCTACAGCGTCATCCGCCAGGAAAGTCTCTTTGAAAGTTCCATTACCTCCTCAGCAGCGGCAAAAGGCCTTATGCAATTGACCAAAATTGCCTGGCAGGAAGTGAACTATAAGGGCGTTCTTGATGAAAACTATGAAGAGGGTGACCTATACAGGCCTGAAATAAATATCCTTTACGGCACTAATTACCTGTCTATTTCCCGGTTTACATTAGGAGGAGAAGTCTATGCCCTGGCCTCCTATAACGCCGGACCTGGTGCAACATATATATGGACCGAACTTGCCAATGGTGACAAAGATCTATTCGTTGAAGTTACCAGGTTTGATGAAACCCGCAATTACGTCCGCTGGATCTATGAGCAGTTTGCTATCTATAGGGATCTATATACAGACTTTTCACGGGATAATTGAACAACAACTAATAAATTTAGAGCCGCTTTCGCGGCTCTTTTTATTTATTCTTCAGATTCAACAGTTGGGGTTGGGTCTTCCGTTGGCGTCAGATCCCAGTACCATTCAGAAATGTTTTTAAAACGGTCACTGGATGTGAAAACAGTACCGATACTGATACCGTCAACTTCCTCAACGACAGCATAGGAATAAACAGGGTAATACAAAGGCAGTGCTGGTAACTCTACGTTGAAATGTATTTGGAAATTGCGGTATTGGCGAATGCGTTCCTGCCTGTTCGGTGTTACCCGCGCGCGCTCAAGATATTCGCTTCCTCGGCGGTTGTCCCAGTTGCTGTAATTCTGGCCGCTGTTTGCCTCTACCTGGTGCCAGAAGGGATATGGATCAGGATCAGCGGTGCTGCCCAATGACAGCTCGATCAATGCCGCGTCATAATCTCTTGGATCGAGGTAATCATTAATCAGGCTTTCCCGGTCAACAGCCAACAGGTTCACTTCAACCCCAAGCTCTCCCCAGTATTCTTTGATCATCAAGGCGATCGTCTCATATTCTTCTGTATCCTGATAGACCAGATCGAATGAGATCGATAATCCATCTTTTTCTCTTACGCTCCCATTTTCACCGGAAAGCAGGTATCCATTCTGGCCCAGCATATCTGCTGCAGAAATTGGATCGAACTCATATTTTTCAACATTGCTGTAATATGCCCACGAATTCGGAGATATTGGCCCGGTGGCTTTTACTGCCTGACCGCCTAAAACCTCGCCGATCAT
>JAUWSD010000190.1 GCA_030610225.1 Chloroflexota bacterium | reverse complement strand
GGTGTTTACGATAAAGACTCCGTTCCCGAGCTGCCCATCAGCGGCTGTTCACGCGAAGGTGGATGCATCTGCAAATATGAGCCCGTCCTAAATGACGTTTATCCATAAACATTGAGATCCTTCGCTATAGCCCCCAATGACAGAAGGTTGGGCTGTCATTGCGAGGAGCGCAGCGACGAAGCAATCTCATCCCTGTATACAGGGCTATCACAACCCTGTTTTTATGAGTATAATTAGAACATATATACTAATTATTCGAGGGATCATGGCCAAAACCCAAACAGTCTACATATGCCAAAACTGCGGCAGACAAACCCCAAAAGAGATGGGGCGCTGTCCGCAATGCAACCAATTCAACACATTCAAAGAAGAAATTAGATCAAAACCAAAAAGAGCGACTAAGCCGCGAGGGCTTAGCGGCGATTCTCAACCCCAGCGCCTATCTGAGATCAAGTCTGACGTAGCGGATCGAATCCATTTAAACATCGCTGAATTAGCACGCGTTCTAGGCGGCGGGATTGTACCGGGCTCGATCATCCTTGTTGGCGGTGATCCCGGAATTGGAAAATCGACTCTTCTTTTGCAGGTCGCATTAGAACTGGCTGAGAAGCAAACCGTGTTGTATGTCTCTGGTGAAGAATCTGAGAACCAGATTAAAATGCGCTCCATAAGATTGCTCGAGGAAGATACTAAAATCCCGGATCAGCTGCTATTGGTCACGGAAACCAACTTGGAGGTGGTAGAGCAGCACGTTCAGCAAACCATCCCCGGCATCCTGATAATTGATTCTATCCAGACCATTTATACTGCTGATTCGGAATCGTCAGCAGGGTCTGTTTCCCAGGTACGGGAATGCGCCTCCCGCTTCCGAGAGCTTGCCAAGAAAAAAGGCGTAGTGGTTTTTCTGATCGGGCATGTCACCAAAGAAGGTGTCATCGCCGGGCCGCGTGTGCTTGAACATATCGTTGACACAGTTCTTTATCTTGAGGGTGACCGCTACGGAGCCTACCGATTACTTCGTTCTGTAAAGAATCGCTTTGGCCCCACATCTGAAGTTGGTGTCTTCGAGATGCGCGAAAAGGGCATGATCGAAGTTCCGAACCCCTCCGAGTCCTTCCTGGCAGAAAGGATCATCAATGCTGCCGGCTCTGCTGTTGTCGTCACTATGGAAGGCACTCGCCCACTTTTGGTTGAAGTGCAGGGCTTGACCAGCAAAACTGCCTCCAGTTTCCCACGCCGTAATGCCAACGGGGTTGATTTCAATCGCCTGCTCCTGATCACCGCCGTTCTCAGCCGCAGGGTTGGAGTAAAACTTTTTGACCAGGATATCTTCGCAAACATTGTCGGCGGCTTGAAAGTTAACGAGCCTGCCGCAGATCTGGCGCTTGCAGCTGCATTGGCGTCTTCTGTTTGGGACCGTCCCGTTCTGGCAGACACGATCCTGATCGGTGAGATCGGGCTTTCTGGCGAACTCAGGCAGGTTGGCCAGTTGGCTGCCCGTCTAAGAGAAGCTTCCAACCTTGGATTCAAACGGGCCATCATCCCGTTGCGCCGAAAACAGCAGGGTGATCTTCCAACAGGGATGGAAATAGTCGCAGTCCGCACGCTGCGAACAGCGCTGGATGAATCCCTGATGAGATCTTAATTTCAGATGGGATGAGACTGCTTCGTCACTGCGCTCCTCCCAATGACAACCTCATCTTCTGTCATTGCGAACGAAGTGAAGCAATCTATATAAGAGCATACTGTTTCCGTGATGTGGGAGTGAGGAAAGGTTCCGTTCTGATATTCAATATATAATCCTCCGTTATAATAAATTAATTCAATATAAAGAGGCTCAGGATGAATGATATACAAATCCAGAACAAACCCTTATTAATAGTGATCTCCGGCCCTGCTGGGGTTGGCAAAGATTCCGTGGTCCATATGATGAAAGAGATCGGTATCCCATTTCATTTCGTGGTTACTGCAACCTCGCGTGCACCCAGGCCGGGGGAAGTACATGGAGAAGATTACTTTTTCTACAGCAAAGAAAAGTTTGAGCAGATGCTGGCTGACGGTGAATTCATTGAACACGCTGATGTCTATGGCCAATATAAAGGCGTACTTAGGTCTCAGGTCAAGTCAGCGCTTGAGAGCGGGAAAGATGTTGTCATGCGCATCGATGTTCAGGGGGCAGCAACCATCAAGCAGAAGTTTCCAAACGCGCTCCTGATCTTCCTGATGCTCGATGATATTGAAGATCTGGTAAACAGACTGCGTGAGCGCAACACAGACACAGAAGATCAACTGAAGATACGCATTGAGCTAGCAAGGCACGAATATTCTCAGATCCCAAATTTTGATTATCAGGTTTGTAACCGCGATGGTCATCTCGAAGATACCGCCCGAACAATAGAAGCTATTATAAAATCGGAGCATCACCGCACAGACCACCGCCAGGTTACCTTATGAGCGATAATCCTGAATCTCAAGACCGCCTCTCACACCAAGATGGATTTTACGGGGAACCTCCGGTTCAGTCGCCTCCCCCCCAGCAGGTCAGAATAAAACTGCCGGACAACAAGCCCTATGTTGTGTATTTCATCATGGGAATTACAATCCTCATATATATTCTGCAGATGGGCGCCAACTGGATCTTTGGGTATGACCTTGTTGCTATATATGGAATGAAGATCAATGAGTATATCTACCAGGGAGAATACTGGCGCCTGATCACGCCTGTTTTCCTTCACGGCAGCTTGACCCATATCGGCTTCAATATGTATGCCCTGCACTCGCTTGGTCCTCAGATGGAACGCTTCTATGGAAGCTGGCAGTTC
>JAUWSD010000151.1 GCA_030610225.1 Chloroflexota bacterium | reverse complement strand
GATGCTTCGTCTGAGCTATATTCCCTCAAAAATTCAAGAGACAGCTCTCCCCGTTCATCCTTGATCTGCTTCAGGATATTCTGGATACGTGGACCTTTCTGGTTTGCCAGTCCTGCGATCCTGACCGTCTGAATCACTTCACCCTCGTCAGCGGCCATCACATCTTCCCATGTAGGAAACTGCTTGATCAATTCAGTATAAGCTTTGTCCCGGTTCACATCATTTGTGTTCTGCGACAGAACAGTCACTACAAGTTCTTCGATCGGATCAGCTGGATCAGAATTTACCCGCACACCGTAGAACTTTTCAAGTCTGCGGTGAACTTCAAAAGCCTTCTCTCTCTTTAGATTTTGATCGTTCATAAAGTTAATGCCAGTTTAATTTAATATTTGTAGTCAGCTGCCCAACAACCAGCTTTCTCCAATTCTCAACATTCTTGTGTGTGCTATAGCTCTTGACCTGCTCCAGGTCTGATTCACTAAGCACCCCGAGCTGCCTCATGATCTCTAGTGCAACAGCCGGTCTTGCTCTGCCAGTTGCATCCCCATCGGAGATCTTTATCGTGATCCCCATCCCCGGCTTCCCATCTGCTGCTAAAACACCGATCCCCAGGTAACCTTCAGCTCCGGACTTCACAAACATCCTGCCCTTAACCACTTCCATAAAATCAGTATCAAAACGCTTTGGGCCAGCTACCATGAAAGGATGCTCCATCATCGCGCTGGAGATAACTCTGCAGGCCGCTTCTCTTTCGGGTGACAGTCCAGATGGGTCCGCGATCTTTGCTAGCCCCAGAGCGGCATTATATAGCGGTAATCCATGCACTGGAGCAGAACAGCCATCAATCCCGATCACGATCTCATCTTCAGATACTTCACACATCTCAGCGATCGTCTTCAGGATCTCTTGCTGCACCGGATGGTCCATCTCCAAATATCGATTCAGGTCACTGTTTAGTAATTTTGCTAATGCCAGCTTGCCAGTATGTTTTCCGGAGCAGTCATGATGATTCTGGGATGGCTGCAAGCCTTTTTCAACCAATAAGTTTGCAGATACACGGTCATAAGGAGGGTGCACACCGCACTGCAATAATTCTTCTGTGACCCCTATTTTATGCTGCAAGTTAACAACGGTCTCAAAATGGTCAACAGTGCCTGAATGTGAAGAACATATCAGTGCAATTTCTTTGGAAGTGATCCCAAACCTCTCGTGTCCCCCTGCTTCGATCAATGGCAGTGCCTGCAAAGGTTTCGCTGTTGAGCGCATGAACATGACCATGTTCGGGTCACCAATTGAGGCAATTAATTTTCCGTTCTTATCAACTACAGCTGCTGCACCATAATGCGTCGATTCTGTGAGCTCTCCTCTTGAGACAACTAAGATCGGTTCAAAACCTGTGCGCTGCCCTTCTCCCATTCCTTACTTCTCCTCAGAATCTTCGACTACATAATGATTAATATAATAATTCTTGAGCCCATACCTCAACCGATATTCATATGTGACCCTGTGTTTTGCCGGCGGGTTTGTGGCATCCAGTAATTTGGATATTAATTTCTCAGTATCCTCTGGTTTTGCTTTGCGTTTTGCCAGGCGTTCGAGCCGCTTAACCATATCTACAAGGCATTTTCTCATTGAGCGGATATCCTTCTCGTCCACTTTTCCGCTGCGGCTGCTGTAAAACCTATAGTCTTTGTACTCTTTTGAAAGCATCACATCCAGAGTTTCGATCCATTTTGGCAGATCTGCTTCTGCCAGGAAAGGCGGCTGCCTTGTCAGCACAGCATCCCCCACAAAAGCGACCTTTTTACCAGGTACCACTACCCAGCAGGCACCATCCTGGGGCCCGGGGTGGTGTTCAACAACCACATCCAGAGCGCCCCAATGTATTGTTATATCTTCCGTAAAACTGATGCTGGGTTTCTGCCACCGGATCCCGGGGAATCCACTGTAGAATTCCCAATCTGATCCAGTTTCAAATTTATTCCCCTTAAAAACTGCTGACATTTTCCTGTAGTCATCAAAAGTGGCTTTTTGAGCCAAAACTTTTATGTCCATCAATTTTGCACCAAGCGACCTGTCAGGGTGAGAATCCAGGTAGACCAACAGCCTTTCAGGCCCTGCATCCAATTCATCAACCTCTGCCATCCAATCACGAACCGAATCTGTTAATAACGGGGAATCAATTAGTATAACTCCACGTTCCAGCTCTATTGCACCAACTAAAACACCATGATAATCATTTGAAAAATAAATATTCTTTAGGATTCTCTTCATTATATACCTGCCATTCCCTGATTTATACTGCAGGGCAATTATATCGCGAAGTATCCATAATGCAAAATTTGGGCTTTTTTACGGGTAAGAAAGGGGTATGGAAAAGATGAATTTGGATCCTTTTTCACCATCGCTCTCCACCCAAACCTTTCCCCCATGGTTTTCAACTGCTAATTTCACATAAGATAGGCCAATCCCCATACCTTTTCGCCCTTTGTTAGTCTTTTTGTCACCTTGAATGAATTTATCAAAGATCACTTCTCTCATCTCAGCATCAATGCCGGGGCCATCATCCTCGACCCAAATCCTCGCATCTCCCTCAACTTTCTCAAATCCAACCCTGATCACAGAATCTTGTGGCGAGAATTTCATCGCATTCTCGATCAAGTTAATTACCACCCTCTTGATCATCTCTTCATCAATAAAAACTCTTAGTTCCTCATCTTGGATGTCAAGCTCCACACTCTGATCGTATTTAGCAATGATCGGCTCAAGCAGCTTGATAACATCATCAACCAACTCTTTCATCAGAATATCCTCAAAGAGGCCGATCTGCTTGCCGGCTTCCATCCTAGCCATGTCCAGAAGTGAATCTGCCAGACGCTGTACCCTGCCTGTGGACCTGTCAGCAATTTCAACTATGGACATCAGGATCTCATTTTCACTTATCTCCGGGAAAGACTGCATAAGCCCCATACTGGAAACCAAATTTGCGATCGGCGAACGAATATCATGGATGATCATTTGAAGGAGATCCTCTTTTAAGAGCTCCGTTTTCTTTTGTTCAGTCACATCCAACATCACCCACTGTATCTGTTCTTTGCCAGAGATCAATACCCGCCTGACCGCAACCTCAACATGATATACATTCTTGTTTGAGTCTGTCAAACTGGATTGGTACATTACAGGATTACCTTCTATCACAGCGGAGAGATCAACACCCAGCTTCTCGCTGATCTCATGAAAATCCCCTATATTCATTGCTGCTAGCTTGTGCTGACTAAAATCAGTTATCTTCTCCGCCTGCCTGTTCGCCCTGATGACCCTGCCTTCCCAATCTGTGATGAAAACCGGTGTCAATGAATCTTCAAAAAGATCCCTGAATAGTTGAGCCCGTTTTTCACTCTCCTCAAATAAACGCGCATTCATCACCGCCACTGAAGCCTGCCCTGTCAGCGCTTGCATTAGATCAAGATGCTCTTCTGTGAAAGCATTTTGTTGGGGATGGGTGATCGTCATCACGCCCAGGATCTCATTCCCCATCATCAATGGCAAGCTGATAGATGACATTGAAGACTCTGGAAAATCCGGATTATTGACCCAGCGTTCATCCTCATCTGTATTTGAGATCAGGGCAGCTTCGCGCTTCTGATATACCCAGCCTGCTAAACCTTCATCCAGGAAATTACCCATTCGTTTTGGGTCTTCAATATTTACCTTTTTATCGTAGTACACAACCGCATG
>JAUWSD010000041.1 GCA_030610225.1 Chloroflexota bacterium | reverse complement strand
AGCGGAGCTGATATTCTGGATATTGGTGGGGAAAGTACTCGCCCCGGTTCTGACCCTGTTGGAACTCAGGAAGAATTAGATAGGGTCATCCCATTGATCGAAAAGCTAGCTTCTGAGCTGGATACAGTTATTTCGGTAGATACATATAAACATGCGGTTGCTGATGCTGCCATATCAGCAGGCGCTAACATGATCAATGATGTCTGGGGCTTTAATGCTGACCCTCAGATGGCTGAAATTGCTGCAAAAATGAATGTGCCAGTGATCTTGATGCATAACCGCTCAAATCCAAAAACAGCAGAGATCCAGGAGAATCTTGGAGGTCGCTACATCGGAGTTGAGTACACTGACTTGATCTCTGACATAAAAACTGAATTGATGGAAAGCGTTCAAATAGCTCTTGATGCCGGTGTAACAATAGATAAGATAATTCTTGACCCAGGAATTGGTTTTGGAAAGACTGTTGAACAAAATTTGGAATTACTAAATAAAACTGACCAGATCAGGGATCTTGGTTATCCTGTTTTAATCGGTCCATCACGAAAATCCTTCATCGGATACACACTTGATCTACCTCAGGATCAACGCGTTGAAGGTACTGCCGCGGCAATTGCAGTGGCAATTGTGCGGGGTGCAGACATTGTGCGCGTCCATGATGTTGAGATGATGGTCCGAATTTCAAAAATGACAGATGCGATCGCAAGAAATGACTAAAGACCACAAAGACCACCCTCGTCAGCAGCATTATGACTTTGTCAATCACGCCCTGCCTGAAATATTCTTCAAAAATCCAGACAGCATATTTAATTCTTTTCGGAATGATGGGGATGTATTCCTGAATTATCTCTGGGGGAAATTAGGACAATATTCCCAAGAGGCGGAAGAAGATCAATTGAAGATCAAATCAGAACTGATCATCTCTGAACATTTTGACCTGATCAAGATCACCCTTCCTAAACCGGAACACGATCACGAAGCATATGCTGTAGTAATGGCTCTAATCAAGCAGAACATTATTAATTTCAGGTACTTTGTATTTGATTACCGGTTGGTCAAAGGAAGATGTGAAAATGTCATAGGCGAATGGATCGGGGAAAAATATCTTAAACTTACTAAGATTGATTCAAAAGATGTTGAGGATTTTACTGAATATATAAGATCGATCATTTAAATTGCTTCTGCATGACCAAGGCGTCTTCCCCACCTTTATAATATCTCTTCCAGACCCCAACAACTGTGTATCCCATAGTCTTATAAAATTCAATCGCATCATGACTGGATTCCCTGACGGATAATTTCACATAAGGGACATTTAGCTCTATCTCACATTTATGTAATAACTGTTTTCCAATCCCCAATCGTTGATACTCAGGTAATATCCCGATGGTCGATATCCAGCCTTCGGTCTTGGCTTTCTTGATCTCACCCGCAATAAATCCCACTACTTTTTCGCCTTCCATAGCTTTAATACGGACAAACCAGGGGAATGATAAAACCCCCATGACATCCAGCATCGGCCAAGCATCCAAAGGGAAACATTCCTTTTCAAGATTCATTACTTGAGAAAAATCTCGCCATGATGCTTGTGAAATGTTTATTTCTTTCTCCATATTATTCTTTACTTCCCAATCTTATTCTCTCTGCCAGCCATGAGTATCTATACTTGATCTTATTATTCCGGACAGAAATTCCCAAAGCTTTATAATTGCTCACCAGAACACAGGCTTCCTTTGCCCTGGTCACAGCAGTATAAACAAGATTGCGTTGGAGCATCAAATAATGCTGCGGTAACAGTACAACGATTATTATTGGAAACTCAGAACCTTGGGATTTATGAATGGATATCGCATACGCGAGAGTGATCTCATCCGTTTCGTTCCACCCATAAGAAACATCCCTGCCGTCATATTCGATGATCACTTCTTTCTCAGTTGAAAGTATATCCTTGATGATCCCAATATCTCCATTAAACACTTTCTTATCATAATTATTTCGGAGTTGTAGAACCTTATCCCCTACCCTGAAGGAATTATTCCCGGATTTTCTTTCCGGTTTCAATATGTTTCCCGGATTTACTGCATCTTGGATCTTAGAATTTAATTCATGGATTCCCGCATCCCCCCGGTACATTGGTGCCAGCACCTGGATTTCTTCTGGCTTCACTCCAAATTTTCTGGGCATCCTGTTAGTGATCAGGTCCAGCACCCAATCAGCGGCCTGTATTGGAGAGTCTGCACGGAACATAAAAAAGTCTTGGCTGTCTTTGTCAAAAACTGGCATCTCACCCTGATTGATGAGATGAGCATTTGAAATGATGTGAGAGTCCTTGTCCTGCCGAAATATCTTTGATAGTTTAGTTAGCGGGAAAACTTCGCTATCTATCACATCTCTTAGAAAGTTCCCTGCACCTACTGGTGGCAGCTGATCAACATCCCCTACAAAAACTATTGAGGTTCCGGGCTGTAATGCTTTTAACAAACTATATGAGAGTTGAATGTCCATCATGGATACTTCATCAACGACCAAGAGATCAAAAGGTATAGGATTATCCTCATTATGCTTAAATTTCCCATCCCGACCAAAACCTAATAAACGATGAATTGTGCTTGCAGGTTTTCCAGTCGCTTCCGATAATCTTTTGGAAGCTCTCCCAGTCGGAGAAACCAGCGCATATTTCCTTCCGGCGCTCCCTGCCAGATCAATGAGTGATCGAATACAGGTTGTCTTTCCAGTACCGGGTCCTCCTGTTATCACACTCACAGGCTCAGATAATGCGGTTCTGATGGCAATTTCCTGCTCTTTTGATAATTGCCCCGTAATATGATCAAAAGCCAGCTGAGAGGCACTATTTTCAGTCTGAGAAGAATCCCCTAATCCAATCAACTTTTTCGCTGAATTCACCTCAGCATAATAATATTGAGGTAAATAAACTGCTTTGATCGTCTCTTCGTTGACCAATTCTTCAACAACAATTTTTTTATCACCAAGTAGTTGCTCAATGGATGTATCGACCAAATCTTGATTAACTACCAATAATTCTGAAACTTTTCCTTTCATTTCCTCCATTGGTACAAAACTATGCCCATCTGATGCCATATTCTCTAAAGAGTAAATTATCCCAGCTTCGATCCGATATGGATGATCGCTTGGAAGACCTATCGATACAGCGATCTTATCCGCGGATTTAAAACCGATGCCATGAATATCATCTGATAAAGTATATGGGTTTGATTTCAGGATATTGATAGATTCATCTCCATATTCCTTATAGATCTTCAAGGACATATTGGTCGTGATCCCAAAACCATGCAGATAGATCATGATCTCCTTTATCGTTTTCTGCTCGATCCAGGAGTTGGTGATCTCCTTAGCTCGCTTCTCTCCAAGGTTATTAACTTCCAGTAACCTTTCAGGATGGTTCTCAATGATCTCTAAAGTATTTTCACCAAAAAGATCCACGATCTTTTCCGCAGTTTTATCCCCCACACCCTTGATCAGCCCAGATCCCAGATATTTCCTTATCCCCCATAAAGTGATCGGGATAGCTTGTTCAAGAGATTCGACCTGGAATTGATTCCCATGCTTGGAATGTTCGATCCATTTTCCGCTGGCATGGATGAATTCACCAGGTTGAAGTTCGGGTAAATTACCTACAACTGTAACAACCCCTCTATTTTTATTCTCAGCTTTTACAGGCATATCTGGTTTGATCTTTAACACTGAATAACCATTATCAGGGTTGTAGTATGTTACCCGCTCAATTGAACCTGCTATTTTTTCCATAGAATGATTATAAAATAAAACCCCAGTATTTCTACTGGGGTTTGAATTCTAGTATGAAGGAACAAACCAGTCGCTTCCTAATATGATCTCAATGTCCGCTGATAAATCCCCCGGTGAACTGATCCGGATATTATATTCAGTGATATTCATATCATCGACCAGGTATTTAAGTGTGTAAGGTACTTTTCCATTTGAGTAGATCGTTGTGTATGCTGTTTGCACTCCATCTCCAATTGAAACAACATTCACTCCAAAAGATTCCAGATACTGCTGGGTCAGGGATGCGAGACCAGTCGTATAGGTGCCGTTATAGACGCCCACAGTTGCATTCTCTTCGATCAACAGGTCAAGAAGTTCTCCATCAGTAAGCATTGGAGCTGCGAGTGCATTCACTGAAAAGATCTCGTCGCGCAAAATTCTTATATTTGGGGTGATTGGTACGAGAATGTCCAACCCATCCGGGGATTTTGACAGCATGACCATTGAAGGCGGTCCTATTACACCTGTTTTGATATTATCCCTCTCTACATCTTTTGCAGAGAGACCAAGCTTGACGATCTCATCAAGGGCAAGATTTGTTTTTACGCTGTCCTTGAAGATATCCCATACTTCCTCATAATGGGTCAACAAATATGACTGCCATTCCGGTTCCAATACTTTATCTCTGATAGCGAAAACGATCTCCTGTTGTTTAAGAGCCCTGTCAAAATCTCCCCCCTCACTCCCGCGGTATCTTGCATAGGAAAGAGCTTCATGCCCATTCAGAGACTGTATTTCACCGTCTTCAGGTTTTAAGTACAATTTTGCTGAAGATCCAAACAGGTCGATCACTTGATATTCAGTAACTGATATTTTTACACCGGAGATCAGATCAATAAATTCGATGAATGAGTTGAAATCCAGAACAACATAGTAATCAACGGGAGTTCCTAAAAATCCCTCAACTGTCTGCCTTGCTAATTCAGCTCCCCCACCAGGTAATTTCGCACCTTCACCAAATTGGTATGCCTGGTTGATCTTATGTTTTCCAAACCCTGGTATCTCGACCCAAAGGTCTCTTGGAATTGACAGCATTCCAGCTGTTAAATTTACAGGATCGAAAGTGACCAGCATCATGCTATCGGACAAAGGATGTTCTTCTTCTATCCAGTCCCGATAATCCAAGCCCAAAACCAATATATTTACTCTGCTGCTTCCGTCCCAGGGATCAATAGCAGGCAAAAGAATGTCTGTAGTTGAATCATCAGATGGGTCAATTGGTCCATCAGCATCATCTTCATCAATAGTATCGGATACAATAGCTGCACCTTCCATGGATGTGATATTCCACTCTTTGGTTTTCTCCCTGACAAGATCATAGATCCAAAATCCTGAAATTGCAGTAAATACTATGAACAGGGAAAATACCGAGATCGATACTATATCTATTTTTATAGTTTTTATTTCTTCCATATTTTTCTTCCCATGCAATAAAATCAATTGCAGATTATATCATGAGCTAAGAGTGATAAGTCTGCGGTAAAATATGTCCTTGGAATAGATAATTAACAAAAAGGATTATTGTGGCAATAGTATCGGCAACCAAGCTTTCAAAAGCATATGAACCTGAGATCATTTTCTCAGATATCTCATTTAGCATACCAAATCGAGGGCGAATAGCATTAGTCGGACCAAATGGTATTGGTAAAACAACCTTGCTAAGGATCCTGGCTGGTGTTGAAGCACCATCATCGGGTTCGTACCATTATTCCAGGGGGACAAAATTCGGTTATCTTCCTCAGGAATCAAAATTTGAGAGAGTTCATTCATTATGGGATGAGTGTATGTATGCCATCTCCGATCTTCTGGATCAGGAAATTAAGTTGGCTGAACTAGAGAATAAAATTTCCGCCAACCCCAAAGATGAAAATCTTCTAGCGCAATATAGCAGAGAACAAATCGATTTCGAGCAAAATGGTGGCTATGTATATAAAACAAAGGTTGAGCAGATACTCACCGGACTTGGCTTCGATAAATCCCAATATTCCATGCAGCTTCAGAAGCTATCGGGGGGAGAAAGGACCAGAGCCCGTTTAGCTCACCTACTGCTTGCAAATCCAGATTTCCTGATAATGGATGAGCCTACCAACCACCTCGATATTCAGGCCGTTGAATGGCTTGAAAGCTACCTAAAGGATTGGGAAGGCGCGGTTCTGATAGTTTCACATGATAGATTTTTCCTTGACCGGGTTGTGAACAATATCTGGGAGATGAGCCCGGTCGGTTTTGAACCTTATCGAGGTAATTACAGCAATTATGTCCTGCAGAGAGAGATCCGCTGGAATGAACGCAGGCAATTCATCGAAAATGAATTTACTCATATGCAAAAAGAGCTTGAATTCATCAAAAAGAACATCGCAGCCCAAAGAACTTCAATGGCAAAAGGAAAACTGAAAAGACTCAGCCGCCAGATCCGGGCTATTGAAAGGATCGGCATCTTTGGAATTCAAGGAAAATCCTGGAGCAAGATCACAGAATTGATCGGAAGTGGTGACCGCAACCCAATGAAAGTTGAAGAAGCCACTCATCGATTATCTGCTCTTCGAGCCCCTGACAACCGCTTGAAATCGATCAAACTTTCTATCCGCTCAAAATCCCGCAGTGGGAATATCATCTTGCGTGCAAATGATCTCGAAATTGGTTATCCGGATAACTCTCTATTCAAGGTAGATGAGTTGGAATTACGAAGGCTTGAATGTGCAGCCTTGATAGGGCCAAACGGTTCAGGCAAGACTACATTTCTACAAACGATCCTCGAGGAGCTTGAACCTTTGAACGGCACCCTGAATATGGGAGCAAGCCTGAAGATCGGATACTTTGCCCAGGCACATGAAGACCTGGATTCAAACTTAACCCTGATCGAGGAGATAGATAAAGTTGGAACCGGAATGCTGGAAAGAGAAATTCGGGGGTATTTGGGAAGATTTCTTTTCTCTGGTGATGATCACTATAAAAAAGTACAGGTCCTTTCAGGTGGTGAACGCGGCAGGCTTGCATTAGCAAAACTTGCACTGATAGATGCTAACATCCTCCTGTTGGACGAACCCAGCAACCATCTCGATATCCCCGCCCAGGAAATGCTCCAGGAAGTACTCGCAAACTTCAATGGAACTATCGTCCTCGTTTCGCATGACCGCTTCCTGATAGATGCTCTGGCAACCCAGGTTTGGGAAATCAAACCTAAAGATCACAAACTGGAAATCTTCAAAGGAACATACAGTGAGTACAAAGGTATCGTTTCGGAAGATCAGAAAAAAGAAAAACCAGAACCGATCAAAAATAGAGTTCCTCTTGAAATAAAGAAGAAATCTAAGACCTCAAAACATGAAAAACAACGTTTGACAAAATTAATTCATTATCTTGAAGACCGGGTAATTGCTACTGAAGTAAAAATGGAAGAACTTTCAAAGAAGATCCAGAATTCTTTGGATAACCATGAACTGATCAGGGAATATGGTGAAGAATATGCTTATCTGGAATCAGAATTAGCCAGAGTCATGGAAGAATGGGAAGAGATCAATAAGAAATTAGAGGACTAATTCAATACAGCTTTTTTATTTTCCCCAATCCCTCAGGAATTCAAGATTATTGACTGACTTGTCGCTCAATTCAAAAATAGGCGGTAAAGAGCGTTTAAATTCATTCTTCTTGATCCGTGCTATAACCTTATCAATAAACTCCTGTTTATAGCCTTTTTCAATTAATTGGCTATGCGAATACCTTTTATTAATTAGATAATAATAAAATTCGTCTACTTCTGCATAAGTGAAACCCAGCTCAACCTCATCTGTCTGCCCGTCCCAAAGATCTGCTGAAGGTGCTTTTTCAAGTATGCTTTGTGGCACTCCCATGAACTTCGCTAGCTGAACTACCTGCGCTTTATAAAAGTCACCTAAAGGGTTAAGAGCACAGGCAGAATCACCGTACTGTGTTGAATACCCCAATAGAATCTCGGTTTTATTACCTGTTCCAATCACCAATGCGTTGAGTTCAACAGATTGGTCATATAGAATGATCATCCTTATCCGCGCCATAACATTTCCGCGCCGTACATGTTCACTTGGTGGGATAGTCTCAATCAATGGTTTTGCATATGGAGTGATCTCAATGATCTTTGATTTTATACCCAGCTGGTCGATCACTTTTTGAGCATCCAGCAAGGATGCCTCAGATGATGTCATATAAGGCATACAGATGCCTACAACATTCTCTTTGCCAACAGCTTCAACAGCTAAAAAACAGCTTAAAGCAGAATCTATCCCGCCGGATAAACCAACAACTATTTTCTCAAACCCAGCCCGGTCCAAAGTGTTGCGGATAAATTCTATTGCTTTTTCTTTTACTTCATTTACATCAATTAATAATTCATTCAACATGAGAGTCACCTTATATCAATTTTAATGATCAGTCGAGAAGTGGATTTCCCAACTACCCCACCAGTTGATTCCATCATCCCCCTCACATTCAGCCCAACTGATATCTTCAAGTGTTTCGCTACTTTCGCTCAAGCTTAAATTATAAAATATCTGCTGATCCATTACAAAATCAGCATACCCTGGCCCCTTCTCTGGATTCAACCCTGTGAAGAATCTGTTTGAACCTGAAACCCAATTAACTTCTATCTCAACCCAGGGAATTTGCTTATTATTCGAAAATACATATATCTCTAATCTAGGAATATTCTCTTGGCTGTCACATATTT